>NZ_JBGTYY010000019.1:0-43984 GCF_041807705.1 Mannheimia kashgarensis | reverse complement strand
TTTTTGTGATGAAAGTTATCGGCTCTCTAAGCTACACAACGAAGTGCTTTCAAGGGACGAGACGAGATGCCGATAACGGGTTGTGTTGCTTAGTTTAACTCATTTGAGATATACAAGGGGCGGGTTCAGTGCCCGCTCGTAAATAAAAATTTGCAAATAAAATATGAACAAATTTTTTAAAAACCTGCAAAACAGTTGGCTTTCAGAAAGTGTGATTAAAACCTTGCCGATGTTTATTTCGCTCAATATTGCAGCGGTAAGCATTTGGCAGCTTGGCATTTCACACTTTGCAATGCCGCTGGTGTTAGGCATTATTGCAGGTGGTTTGGTTGATTTAGACAATAGCCTTATTGGGCGAGCGAAAAATCTGATTATCAGCCTAGTGGCATTTTCGCTCTCCTCCATTGGGGCAAGTCTTTCTCTGTATTTAGGCTGGCTTTTTATGCCTGTGCTGATGATAGGAACGTTCTTTCTAGTAATGCTTGGAGCAGTTGGGCAGCGTTATAGTACCATCGCTTTCGGCACGCTGATTGTAGCCGTTTATAACAGCTTAACCTATACCTCTGAAGTATTGTGGTATAATAATGTGGTAATGATTCTGCTCGGCACATTGTTATATGGTTTAGTAGGGATTTTAGTCTATCTGATTTTCCCAAACCGAACGGTGCAAGAAAATTTAGCTTCTGCTTACCTCGCCTTAAGCCACTATTTGCTGGCAAAGTCTGCCTATTTTGACCCCGATGACGACGATCTCAACGCCAAACAGCTTGCCCTTGCCAAAGCGAATAGTGAAGTAATGGCAGCCTTTGATAAAACTCGAGTGTCATTATTTTATCGGTTAAGACGACAACACAAACAGCAACGTACACAACGAATGTTGCGTTACTATTTTACCGCTCAAGATATTTTAGAACGAGCGAGTTCCAGCCACTATCAATATCACGAACTGTTCCAACAATTAAGCAATAGCGATTTAATGTTCCGTTTTCAGCGAGTGATGGAATTACAAGCGATGGCGTGCCAAAAAATTGCGGTGGCGTTACGCCATCGAGAACAGTATGAACACAGCGTGCGTGGCGAAAAAGCCTTGCAGGGGCTGCTTAACTCTTTGGCGTATCATCAAGAACGAGGCTTAAAAAGCATTTACCGATGGGAATCCGTTGCGGAGAATTTAGCTAATATTGAACGTCAATTAGCTCAAATTGAGCAAGGGGCAAGTCGTTCAGAGCATATTGAGCCATTAAGTAAAAATTTCACAAAATCTAACCGCTTGGTAGCCGAAAATATTACGGGTTTAGACAATATTATCCAAGCGATTAAAGGGCATTTAACCTTTGAATCTCAACTGTTCCGCCACGCCGTTCGCCTTTCGATTGTGGTGCTTTTATGTAGTGCTATCGTGCCGCTTTTAGGCTTCGACAACAAAGGCTATTGGATTTTGCTCACTGCGGTTTTTGTCTGCCAGCCTAACTATACGGCAACCAAAACTCGCTTAATCTACCGTGTGATCGGCACAATTTTTGGCGTAATCGTGGGTGGAATGTTTGAGTTGTTTAATGTAACGCTCAGTCCGGAAGCTCAGCTTGGTATTATTGTATTGGCAGGCTCTCTTTATACTTTTTTCCGTTTAGTTCATTACGGTTTCTCGACTTTCTACATTACTGTGCTAGTAATGATGAGTCTTGATATTGCAGGTGTAAGTGTTGAAAGTGGAGTGTCTGCTCGGCTATTAGACACTTTATTAGGAACAGCCATTGCGTGGTTAGCTGTAACATTTTTATGGCCAGACTGGAAATACCTCAATCTGCAAAAGAATTTGCATAATAGCCTGAAAGCCAGCGGAAATTATTTACGGCACATTATTGCTCAACTCCAATTTGGCTATAACGAGCAACTGCCTTATCGCATCGCTCGCCGTGATGTACACAATCATTTATCGGCATTAAGCAATACGATTACCAATATGTACAGCGAGCCACAAAAGTACGCCAATGATTTAGCCTTCGCCCCGAAATTATTAGGCATCGGCTATACCTTGCTAGGTTATATTTCAACATTAGGAGCTTACCGCATCGCTAGCCGTGAAATTAACCGACAAGTGGATTTTTCCGCAATGTTCTTTTCACACGGACGAGAAGTAGCAAATATTATCGACAAAATCGCCGACGACAGCCGTTCATTTGCAAAATTATCGGAAAAATTGACCGCTATCGACCAAGACCTCGCCCAATTCGAGCAAGAACACCAGCAAAAACAAGATGAGTTAGCGTTGGTTTTGATTCAACAACTGAGGTTGATTACTCAGCTATTGCCACAGCTGCAGAGTTTGTTGAGGGTGGAATTACAGAATCAAATTTAATTAAATGCGGACAGGCACAGGACCCGTCCCCGTCCGAAAAATCTTGAATTATTATGATCGAGCTTTCTCATTATCATAATGAATCTTCCACAACATTCGGGCATCTAAATTAGCCGAAGCGAACATTGTCAAAAAGACCGCTGCACCAAAATAGAATGCGGCTTCCCCTACAGAGAAACTTAAGATTTGCCCTCGTTCAAGTAAAGACATCATCAACGAAAGTACAAATAAATCAAGCATCGACCAACGTCCAACGAAGTGAACATAGTGGAGAAGTTTCATTTGTAAGTGAATCGGGTGTTTCCATTTGTAGTGAATAGCAAGCAGTAGATATAAAATAATCGTAATTTTACTGACAGGCACAGCAATACTGGCAATAAACACGATGGCGGCAACCGTATAGCTGCCCATTTCCATAAATAAAATCACCCCTGACATTAATGAATCCCCCGAAGTTTGCCCCACCATTTCAGTCAAAGAGATCGGGAAAATATTTGCAGGGATCATCATAATTGTCCCTGCAATTAAACACGCCCATACTCGTTGAATTTTAGTATTATCGGCAACCGATAAATTGCTCTCGCAACGAGGGCAGCGTTGTTGCCCTTTCAGATCCAAAATGGTTTCATCAAAACAGTATTCGCAAGTAGGACAAAGTGTTGGTTTGCTTGCATGATCGAAAGGTAGCGAATGATATTCAGGGTAAAATCTTTCCCACGCTTGCTTAGGCTCTATTTTGATAAAAAGCAGTGTAGTTAAGATCACAACCAAGACAAAAGCAAGAATATTAATATCAAAAGAGAGATCTGCATAATCTCGAATTTTAAATGCGGCAACGGCGAGGGCAACTAAATACACATCAAGCATCACCCATTCTTTGATTTTGGTAAGGAAAATCAACGTATAACGTGGGCGTTGGCGGAGTATGCGTTGCAGCTGAATAGTGAGAATTAACAGCACGAATGCCACCGGCATGATAACGGCACACACTAATACCATAAATGCAGTGTAAGGATAGCCTGAGGTCGCCATTTTCCAAATACCGTCCCATACGGTTGCATTGATTTTCACACCAAGTAAATCAATGCTAAGTAGCGGAAAGCTAAGTGCGAAGGGGAGCAAAATTAAAATGGCTAGTGCTAAAAATGCGCTACGATGTAAGCTCCAGGTATTGCCTTTTCGTATAACATTATTACAAACAGGGCAAAGGAAGTCTCCTTTTTCGCTCAACGGAACTCTCACACTTTGTCCGCATTCAAGGCAGGTTTGTAGAATGATGCTTTTTATCTTCATTTGTATATATATCTTCTGTGAATTTAAGTAGTTATTTTCTACTTTATGACAGAGATTGCAAGCGGTTACAAAAAGCATCGCTTTTTGAACATTGGCTTTGCCAACGGCAGTGAAGCTATGAACACCCCTTACAAAGGGTTATGAATAAATTTTCAAAAATTTGCAAAATGATAATTCGTTGCGTATTTTGCAATATTAAATACTAATATTTTCAATTTACGCAATAATGCTTTAGTGTATAATCACTTCAAATATCATTCATTGACTCATTATAAGGATCAAACAAATGTCTAACTATTTCAACACATTAAATTTACGTCAAAAATTAGATCAATTAGGATGCTGCCGTTTTATGGACCGTAACGAATTTGCAGATGGTTGCGATTTTTTAAAAGGCAAAAAAGTGGTTATTGTAGGTTGTGGTGCGCAAGGTTTAAACCAAGGTTTAAATATGCGTGATTCGGGCTTAGATATTGCTTATGCCTTGCGTGCAGAAGCAATTGCGGAAAAACGTGCATCATTTAAACGTGCTTCAGAAAATGGTTTCGTAGTAGGTACCTACGAGCAATTAATTCCGGAAGCTGATTTAGTGATTAACTTAACGCCAGACAAACAGCACTCAAAAGTAGTGGCTGATGTAATGCCATTAATGAAACAAGGTGCGGCATTCGGTTATTCACACGGTTTTAACATCGTTGAAGAAGGTGAGCAAATCCGCCCGGATTTAACGGTTGTAATGACAGCACCAAAATGCCCGGGTACAGAAGTGCGTGAAGAATACAAACGTGGTTTTGGTGTGCCTACATTAATCGCCGTTCACCCTGAAAACGATCCGAAAGGCGAAGGTTTAGCGATTGCGAAAGCGTGGGCAAGTGCAACCGGTGGTGATCGTGCAGGTGTGTTAGAGTCTTCATTCGTGGCTGAAGTAAAATCAGACTTAATGGGTGAGCAAACCATTCTTTGTGGTATGTTACAAGCAGGTTCAATCGTATGCTATGACAAATTAGTGGCAGAAGGTAAAGATCCAGCTTACGCAGGTAAGTTAATCCAATTCGGTTGGGAAACCATCACTGAAGCGTTAAAACAAGGCGGTATCACATTAATGATGGATCGCTTATCTAACAGTGCGAAATTGCGTGCATTCGAGCTTTCTGAGCAAATCAAAGAAGAATTAGCGTTCTTATTTGAAAAACATATGGACGATATCATCAGCGGCGAGTTTTCATCAACAATGATGGCTGACTGGGCAAATGGCGATGCTAACCTATTAAAATGGCGTGAAGAAACAGGCAAAACTGCCTTTGAAAACGCCCCACAAGCAGACGGCATCAAAATTTCTGAACAAGAATACTTTGATAATGGTGTGTTAATGGTTGCAATGGTTAAAGCGGGTGTTGAATTAGCCTTTGATACGATGGTTTCAGCAGGTATCTACGAAGAGTCTGCATACTATGAATCACTACACGAATTACCATTAATTGCAAATACGATTGCTCGTAAACGTTTATATGAAATGAACGTGGTAATTTCAGACACAGCTGAATACGGTAACTACCTATTCTCACACGTTGCAAAACCGATTTTAGCGGAAAAAATTATCCCAACTTTAGAGAAAGGCGATTTAGGTGAACCAACGCCAGCGGTTGAAATCGACAACATAACATTACGTGATGTAAACGATGCAATCCGTAACCATCCAATCGAGTTAATCGGTCAAGAATTACGTGGTTATATGACGGATATGAAACGTATTTCATCTCAAGGTTAATTTGATTACGCTATGGGCAAATGGTGATTTGCCCCTACAAGCGGTCAGATTTTCGGAAAATTTTGCAAAAGTGCGGTAGAATAACCCGGTATTATGTAGCAGTTGCACAAAGTCCGAAAATTGACTAATTTACCGCATAAATTTGAATGCCTTTCCGAATGAAAATTGTGAAAGGCATTTCTTTTACCTCAAATTCTAACTTCAACCTCGCAATTTTTCACATTAAATTTCCATTTTTTTAAACTCAAGGCATAGCTATTCCGCTCAACCTTCATTCAGGTAAGCTATTTCTTTCTATATAATTCTATCTAAGTCTATTAACGCCTATACGATTCTATGCTGCCATCAGAATTTCATCGTATGCAGCTTGTTCTTCAAGTCGCTTAAAGTATTGTGATGAAATTTCGTTAGGTGCAAAGGCTTTCATACCGAGAAGCTCACCTTCACGATGATTTCCTTGCCAGTAACCGATCCACTCTTTGAGCGGCAATACCCATAAGCAACGTTTGAGGACATCTTCAAAGAGTTCCCCATTTGATTTACGGCGGTTATCTGAAAAGAATGCAGCTTGATTAGCATAATGTAAGGCATATTTATTATCGGTTTTATGATGTGTGCCACGCATTAAATCACGCATTCTGGCATTAAAGGATTCTGCTAGATTGTTGTTTACACCTTTCGCACTATAAGCCTCTTGATGATTCACCGACCAACGGGTGTAGTGAAAATCAAGACTTTTATAAGCAGGGTTTTCATCACACATAATATCACTGCCTGCTTTCACAAAGCGTTGATTCAATGCAAAAACAGTATCCGCATTTTCGGTGTAATCCATTGCAACAATGGTACGATTTGCTCCAGATATATTACTATCATTTGCAGCACGTTGTGTAATAGCGAATAGACAACGTTTAGTCGTTCTAAATTTAGGATATTTGCGACCTTTCTCATCGGCTTTTTGACGTTGTTTATGATTGTTTTTACGAAAATTAGTTGGACGCAAGGTAAAGTTGATCCACATTCCATCTTCGTGAATTTCGCCTGACAATGAACTTAAATCGCGCGTTTTAAATAAAGCTTCTCGAACTTTCCCACAAAGTACAAATGCCGTTTTGTAGTTCAAATTAAGATGACGACTAACATCAATCGCACTAATGCCTTTTGAGCTATTTACCATCATTAAGATGACAGCAAGAATATCGACTAAATCAACTTTATGAAAGGCAAAGGCTGTATTCGTTGTAATATAAAAATGGCGTTTGCAATGTTTACAACACCAACGTTTACGAGAAGGAAGGAAATAGGCTTCGTGGCGAATACCACAATGCGGACAGCATACATCACGAACATTATCAGGGTTTCCCCAGCGATGAGTTTTTAACAGGTGAAAAGCATCTTCTTCTGTAAGGCGTAAAATATCTTTTAAATTGATGTTTTTTGATTTGCTTGAAAGTAAATAATGTTGAGCCATTGCGAATTTCCTTTGTGTAGTACAAGGCATCCGAGATTTGCTAAACGCCAGACACAAAAAATCGCCCATCTGAAAAATCAGATCGGCTCAAAGCGTTTATGCCTCGAATACCGTTACCCACAAGGAACTTGTGGAAGGCTCATTAAAAATGAGTGAAATTGCGATTGTTAAAACAAGAAATTTACAAGATGAAATTTGCTGCCACCTAAACAATTGCTCGCACACATAATTAATATGTGCTAATTGGTGATTGAATAAAGTTGTATTCTTTGACTAATTATATAATTTAGTAGATTCTCGTCCTTTAGTAAATTCAAGCCATTAAAAACTAATTTCAGTAGATAAAAGCTCACTAACTTTATCATTTAATTGTTTTTTTATTTCTAATATATTAAAATGCTTTTTGGAAACCTCTCTCATTTCATCTAAACAATAGTCACCATTACTATCTATAGGTATTGAAATCTTAACATTATCGATCATTCGTGGTGTTAATTTTGAAAACTCATTTTTATTATTAATGCCTTTTCTACCTTTTGATAGATTTCTTAATATTGGCTCTAAAATATATACAACGTAATCTAAATCGATATCAAATGTTTTAGGTGTTAAAATTACTCTATCTGCATTTATAGAAAAACATCCCTCTATTATTTTTGTAACTCCAGCAATACCATTTATTGATATTGAAACATAACGACCATCATAGTCGTAAGTATTCATATACCCTAAAGGCTCATCATTTGCGGCAGAATAAATAGGGTATTCCCCTGCATTTTGCTTACAATAATTCTTTGTATATAGACTATTTCCTCTAGTTACATAAAAAAGTTTATGAATGGGTTCATTTATATAATTATATTTATCAGAATGAGGTATTTTCACATCAATTCTATTGATATAATTTTGTCTATCTTCAAGCTCTTTCTTTTTAATCTCTATAGACTTATATTTACTAATAATTAGATTTTGTGATTCAATATCGTAGTTCCCATTATCATCAATAGGAACTTCAATTAATAATCCTTTAATATTTCTCCACGATAATGATGGGACATCACCTTTCTTTTTATGGAGAAAAAATATAGGTTGAAGAATATATTTAAAATACTCTAATACCAAATTTTCAACTTTAGGTATTAGAATTGCTCTATGCCCCCCAACATTATGTTTACCATGTAATACTTTCAAAGTACCTGCGTATTCTCCATCTGTTGAATATGTTAAGTTTTCACAGTCATAATCATAAGAATCAATAAATCCAAAATGCCCAATTGTTGTTCCAGTGAAAACTTCGTAATCACCACTATGCTGATTACAATATGTTTTAGTATATTTGCTATTTCCTCTTTTACAATCAAATAGTTTTTCTAGCGTTATACTTTTATAGTTTAATTTAGCCATTCAATTTCTTCCTTAAAATCTTTTAGAGTTGAGATCATATCTGATAATAGATCTTGAAACTCTGTAGGACTTACAAAAGTTTTAGCTTTTTTTAAACCAATTTCAACTTTTTCTTCTTCTGTCCACCAATTTTCGATTATCCAAGACTTGTCAGAGTCAAACTCATCAATTGGTATCAATTTTAGTTTACGATCATCTTCAATATAAGATTTAATTGGCTCAATAAGCTCTTTTTTATTAAAGTTTTTAAAAAAGTTATATTTTATAGCGGCTTCTTTTAAGTCATTATCGTCTATATCAAACCTATAAGAATCTAGACTTTCACCAATAGAGTTAGCTATATATGTAAAAACTGGATAATCTTGTTTTGCATGTTCATTTATTTCTTGATGTGTTTTCTTTCTTATAGTAAGAATATATGTTTTTTTAGGTGTATTAAAGAATGCACCAACAGGTAGTGAAATAATATTTTCTATAAAGAAATTATTTAACATATATTTCTTTAGATTATGATTTATATAATTAGAGAATATTCCATCCGGTAATACAACTGATGCGACCCCGTTATGTGATAAAGACTTCATTATCCACTCTAAAAATAAACTTTCAACTCCTCCTCCGTTTAATTTATATTTATCAGTCTCTTTAGCTGAATCCATCATTGGTTTGGACTGAAAATATGGAGGGTTTGCTAATATTATATCGTATTTATTTTCTTCAAGATTTGATAAAGTACCTAACATAGTTTTATGTAAATTAAAAGTTTTGTTCAATAATTCATTAGCAATATTTTTAACATCTTGTAATGAGTTATTATCTTGAAATAGTTGCGAAAAATAAATAAGCATGTTGGCTTTAGCTAAAATAATAGTTAAATCATCTTTATCTGACATCATTTTATCAAAGCCATAAAGTTCTATCTTACTTTTCAGTTCACCATCATGATAACTGTAAAGATCTTGTATTTTTGTTTCAACAGATTCGAGAAGAAACTTTCCAACACCACAAGCAGGATCACAGATTTTCATACCTTCCTTTATATCGACCATTGAAACCATTTCATTAACAATCTTTAATGGAGTAAAAAACTGCCCCATATTAGAAGTTTCATTTGAATTTTTCATAAATGTTTCAAATAGTTTTGATTTAAAGTCATTTGATATCCTTAAAAATTTCCCATTATTTTTTTCATAGCGTTCAAATTCTTCAATAACTTGTTTAAATATTTTATCAGTATCATCAATACTGATGTATTCATTATAATCACCTCGTTCAACATGAAATACTTGTCCATTAATAATACTGGTCCCATCCTTACCTTCTGGAAACAAAGTTTTCATAGTCTCCCTTGCTCCATCAATATATTTTCCTAAAACATCAGCATCAGTTGTAACTGGATTCTCTCTTTTATATTCATTAGAGTACATTTTAGATATATAAGAAAAAGAGTTTTCTCCTTTTAATACACCAATATCAGACAAGTATTTAAATAAGAATAATTCAACAAATGTATAGAGTGACTTCTTTGATGATGCAAATGTTAGGTTAACTAAAATTCTATTTATCTTTACTGCTAAATCGGTTGGATCTAACTCTTCCTTTTTTAATATCTTATCATTATCATTACTAATAGATTGGCTAATATCATTTATTAATTTAGCTATTTGTTTGGCGTTTTCTTTTGGCTTTATTTGTAAATCAACGATATTCCCATCTTCATCTAATATAGGATTACCAGTATTTGGGTTAACCCAAATAAATCTATCTCCATCATTTACTACATAAATCAGAGCATTAACAGCTTTAGCTACATCAATTTCTTGATTTATTGCATTTGATATGTCTTTATTTGTTTTGAATTTATTAGGATGCTTCTGTTCACAATATATAACGATATTTTTATGGTTATCAATAATCAATACATCAGGTTTTTTTCTTAATAAATTTCTACTTATTGAAAAATTTTTTATGTATTTTGACTTCATTAAGCTTGAGATCGTAGTTGAACCTAAGCTAAAACATTCATATTTATCAAGAATATGAACGCTATGAGAAAACAATTCATTTTGTATTAGTTGCTCAGATTTCATTAACAACCTCCCAAAATAAATTTGCAAGGTTGATATTGAGGGGATAAGCTACTTGTAGGCTTGTAGGCTTGTAGGCTTGTAGGCTTGTAGGCTTGTAGGCTTGTAGGCTTGTAGGCTTGTAGGCTTGTAGGCTTGTAGGCTTGTAGGCTTGTAGGCTTGTAGGCTTGTAGGCTTGTAGGGACATTTTTGTTCCTTATTGAGTTAGTGTCAAATTAGTATTTATTGTTTTTCTGATATTTCTTTAAAAGAAATAGCAAAGGCATCCTTTAAATTTTTAGGCATAGCACGATAGTCTGCAATCAGCTTTTCTTCTTGCTCTGAGATAGTATTTTTTTGCATTACAGCTTGAAACATCTCACCTTCACCACTCACGAGCCAATTTAAATTTACTCCCGCTTTAGCAATGCCTGACATTCCTTCTGCATTAGGTTCACGTTCACCACCGATATAACCCTGCATCGTACGATAAGCTATTCCTGCCTGTTCTGCGAAGTCTGTAATTTTCCAATTTTTAGCTTCACAAACTTGTCTTAATCTTTCTGATATACACATTTGAGCGTTCCATTTTCAATTTACAATTGACAAATTACGCAAATGAGCGTATATTTGTTTTGAATTCAAACGCATTTTATCACGTTTGAGCATATTTAAAATCTCTATTAACATAAATTTTAAACAAGACGATGACCCAGCATTTCTTACTTTCTAGCAAAGCTCGCACGCTTTCTTCTTACGAGATTGCACAACTCTCGGAAGAAGATGCGTATGATTTGCTTTGTGAATTAAGATGGGGTGGAAAAGAATTTATCACTTGTCCTAAATGTGGAGTGCAACATAAGCCTTATTATATTTCTACACGTAAACAATGGCGCTGCAAACATTGTAATCATACTTTCAGTGTCACTTCTGGCACCATTTTTGCCAATCGCAAGAAACCGATTAAGGTTTATCTTTATGCTTTAATGGAATGGGTAAATGCCGTCAAAGGCTTATCTTCCCTTCAATTAGCACGTAATGCAAAACTTAATCCTCACACGGCATTTGTTTTATCACATAAATTCCGCAAGGCATTAGTGGAAAGTCGTGATATAAAACCCCTTTCAGGTGTAGTGGATATGGATGGTACTTATGTTCATCCTGCACCACGTAAAGCAAATAAGAAATCTGACCGTATTGACTATCGCTTAAAGGAAAATCAGAATCCTGATAAACGTTGTGTCATGGTTGCACGTGAGCATTATTCGTCAGAAGAAAAAGCCAGTAATGCGCTGCATTGTGGGGCAAAACGCTCTCACGTTTTTGTGGCACATACGGAATCGCAATCGGTAGTGAAAAATTTTGCCGATAAATTCATTAAACCGAATACGCAAATCAATACCGATGAAAGTACGGCTTATGATGTCTTGTTACCTTACTATAATTTGAGAACTGTAAACCATAAGGAAGAATATCGCAGCGATTTAGGTGTAACAAACAATCAGGCAGAAAGTTTGTTCAGTCGTTTCAAACGTATGTACTACGGACAAGTTCACCGAATTAGTAATGAATACCTACTTAACTATGCTAATGAAATTGCGTACCGTGAGGACAATCGCCGTACCTCAAATAAAGCGCAGTTTATTGATGTATTAAGCCGATGTTTGAAAACATCCAACGATAACAATGAATGGTGCGGTTATTGGCAACGAAAAATTATTCATCAAGAAGTGATTTGGCAGTAGATATATGGCATACAACCTAGATAAGAAGCTCAAAGAATTTGAGTTTGAACGTAAACAGGTATTACATCATCTAGCCTTACTTGATGCAAACATTGCCACATTAAAACGTGCTATTGAGCTTACTCAGCAGGAAAGTGATATAGCACTTTATAATACGGAAAACTTTGTGTACCGTTCCAAATATAAACTCTTTAAAGGTAAAATCCGCAAGTACATCGTACAAATGATGAGAGAAGCACCCAATAAAGCCTTTACAATTGCCGAACTCACTCAGCGCATTTTTGATATTGAACAAAATCCTGATACACCGTCTGAAAAGCACCTTGATTCCGTTCGTAAACAACTGAATGAGTTTTACAAAAGAGAATGGATTGATAGTATTAATCTAGGTTATATGAAGTATTTAAGAAAGCAACCTTTATTTTGTTGTTTTTGTGTGCAAAATCAAAGATAATGACTAGATAGTTTTACTTGATATTATTATGTAATTAGTTGCAGTATATAATGTGTGATAGAAATCAATTTAAGGATCTAAATTTAGACAGAGAGCAATTAGAAAGCTGTTTAAAACAATTTTGTCAGTCTAGACAAGCTACACCAGAGTTAGTAGAGGATAAATCATCAAAATTGTTTATAAAATCATTAAAGCTGGTATCGAGCCAGCTCGCATAGTTTTTCATCTAAAAACTAATGGAACGACGACTATTCAAGTCAGTGAAGGAAAGAATAAAGAGTTAAATATAGAAGTTGCTGAATATATTAGATTAAATTTATGTCAAAATGAAATATCTAGTCTAAATATGTCTATTTCAGGTATTAATGCTAGTATCATTGATTTAATATTAGATGAGATTGAGTCTATTAGAGAAAAAAACGATGTTATAGTTGAGTCAAAACAAATAGCTGGCGGTACGTTATACCAATTAAAATCCTTAACATTTAACGATCAACTTAATATTTCTTTTTATCCATCAAATAATCGATTACTAATTCAGGGCAGACCTTTATCTTGCTATAAAATAGTAGCTTATGCTCTTTCTATGGAAATAGATACTGATACTCTAGCTAAAATTCTTTATAAAAAAGATGAACTTGATAAAGTTATTGTAAGAACAGAAATTTCTGAAGATTTACTAAGAATGAAGTTATGTAAATCATACGATAAGTTACCAAACCTGATTAGAAATCTTCTAGTATCAAGCTATTGTGTTAAGGCTGCCTCGCCCCACTTACTTGAATATTCAATGCTTACATATTGTGAATTAAGAGCTTTAGAAGGTGTCATCAAAGCAAAATTTCTTGAAAATGGAATAGTGGAAATACCAAATAATATTGGAGAATTATTTAACTGTACAGCTACCCCTATTACTTTAAATACAGATATTTTAATTAGGCATGCTAAGTTAAATGGTATACGCTCAAGTCTTGAACAAGCTTATGCTTATTATAGACAGCGGAGGCATTCTTTATTTCACATGGAGGGATTTACTGAGGCAACTGCCAAAGTAAATTCATTGCAGGAAGCGTTAAATATAGGCGATAAAGTTTATGCACTAATAGAGAATCTTTATTAAAATGTTATTTACAATAGATATTTATACTACTCAATCAGGGAATAACCTCGTTGTATGTACTGGAACAGATTACCTGAATCCTTTTTCTTTGTTAAAAGAAATTAAGGAAGAGTGGGTTCGTACCCATAATTCAGCACCTACAGAAATGCTTTTTGATATGTATTATACTAATGGTGATTCTGATAATAGATTTGCAAGAATATCTTTTGATGGTAAATCATTTAACCCCAATACTTTTTCTATCGTGTCACCCCAAAATATTGATAGAGAGATAGTTTATCTACAAAATAAAAAATTCCAAAGTTTATAATAAAATAGAGGTAATTCTACCTCTATTTCTTCATTCTTACTCAAGAGGTTTTAATCGCCATTCAGAACGCCTGAAAAATCTTCGCTTTAGTGTCCGTTTATGTAATTCAACTTCTTTCCGTTCAATAATTCCTTTCTTATACAGTTCTTTCAATACCCGAGCAACAGCTAATTCATGTTCTATTTGGGGTAGAGGATAATTTTTGCCAGTGTCTAATTCCAACGCCGCCTCTGTAATAAAGTATAATGTTTTCCAACTATCACTTTGCTTTAATACTCTTGCAACCAACAATTGAAGATTTTGCTTAAACAATCGAGGTTTTATTAGCCTTGAAACATTAAATTGTGTTTTGATTTGCCTTAAATCGAAATTGGGTTCAATGTATATCAAGGTATTCTCAAAACAAAGTATTTTATCCTCTAAATCTGATTTCTGTTGTTTTAACTGCTCAAGTTGATGTTCAAGAATCGCTTTTTCTTTATAGCTACTTTCGATTAATTTGGTAAGTTGAGAAATAAGGTGGGATTCTGCCATAATAAAAATCTCCATTGAGTTAAACTTTCAATGGAGATTCTAGTATTTTCAAGCGGTTAGGTCTTTGTGCAACTGCTACATAATACCGGAATAACCGCACTTTTGTTTTTTTGGAGCTATAAGATGAGTGATAAGTTAGATATTATGCCACTAATTAGAGCAGTTCAGCGTTTAGATGAAGGATTGCGCTATCAAACAGATATTGGTGATATTCAAATTAGAGATGGTTTAATTCAGCGTTTTGAGTTTACTTATGAATTAAGCCACAAGATGCTTAAACGATATTTAATGTCAAACTCAGCAAGTCCAGCTTTGATTGAACAAATGAACTTTCAAGATATTATCCGAACAGAAAATGAGAAAGATCTATTGTTGGGAAATTGGCTAGATTGGAAAGAATATAGAGATATGCGAAGTAGAACAAGCCATACCTATGATGAGGAAACGGCATTAGAAGTGGTAGCTGGCATCCCTAAATTTTTGGCTGAAGCCCAATTTTTACAAGGCAAATTAGAGAGCTTAATTAATCGCTAATTTAGATATTACTGATAAAGAGCTAGAAATTGTAAAATCCATTCTCAACGAGTTTATTCCTAATTACCCTGTTTGGGCATTTGGTTCAAGGGTAAAGGGAACAGCTCGCCAATATTCCAATTTAGATTTAGCGATTATTACCGAAACGCCTTTGAGTTTTTTAGAGCGAGATAATTTAAAAGAGGCTTTTTCCGAATCGGATTTAGTTTGGAAAGTAGATATTGTCGATTGGGCAACCACAAGCGAAGAATTTAGAAAAATTATTCAGCAGAAATATGTTGAAATTCAATAGTAGAAAACCTGTAAGCTCTTACTTACAGGTTTTCTTTTGCAAAAAATCAATGAAAAATGACCGCTTGTAACCACTATTTCGTTAATAAATCTAACGCTTCTTGGTATTTTGCCACCGTTTTTTCGATTACCTCAGCAGGCACTTTCGGCGCTGGAGCTTGTTTGTTCCAACCGCTGTTTTCCAGCCAATCACGCACGAATTGTTTATCAAATGAGGGCGGATTTGTGCCTTCTTGGTAAGTTTCTACCGACCAAAAACGGCTAGAATCTGGGGTTAGCACTTCGTCCATTAAAGTTAATACACCATTTTCATCTAAGCCAAATTCAAATTTTGTATCACAAATAATAATGCCTTTGGTTAGGGCATAGTCTGCCGCTTCGGTGTAAAGTTTTAATGCGGCATCACGCACTTTGGCGGCTAATTCTGTGCCGATTTGGCGTTCGCACTCTTCATAGCTGATATTAATATCGTGATCGCCTACTTCTGCTTTGCTTGATGGAGTAAAAATAGGTTCTGGTAGTTTGCTGGCTTCCATCAAGCCTTCAGGCAATTTCAAGCCACAAATTGTGCCAGTTTGTTGATAATCTTTCAGCCCTGAACCGGTTAAATAACCACGCACGATAGATTCAATTTTCACCGGTGTTAAACGTTTACATACCACCGCACGGTGTTGAATAGCTTTTGCTTCTTCTTTTGGCAGCACATCAAATACGCTATCGCCCGTAAAATGATTCGGCATAATGTGAGCTAATTTATCAAACCAGAAATTAGAAATTTGCGTGAGAATTTCGCCTTTGCGTGGAATAGGATCATCTAAGATCACATCAAATGCTGATAAACGATCGGTTGCAACCATTAACATTCGTTTATCATCAATTTCGTAGAGATCACGCACTTTGCCAGAGTAGATTTTTTTTAAGCTGATTTGCATTTTCGCTTTCCTATGTGGTCGGGATTGAATTTGTAAAAAATTACTGAAATTATACCGCTTTGCGCAAACGTTTGCCATTGCTTGTTTATAGAACCCAAAAAATTTATGAAAAAAGACTTGCTATTGCCAAAATTTAGGCGTATCTTTTAAATAATTCATTTGGAGAATTAAAAATGACATTTATTCGTACTCATCATCACCATCATTTCCCTGAATAATCTTTCGGGCATTTGGTGTGTGCGGAAGATAAATCTTCCGAGTATGCATAAAGGCAAAATCTAACCCTCTCGGAAGTTATTTCGAGAGGGTTTTTTTCATATTGAAAAGAAGGAAACGACAATGGCAACACAAAATCGATTAAGAATTGCAATACAAAAAAAGGGGCGCTTAAGCCAAGAGTGTAGCGAATTGCTTAAACAGTGTGGGGTGAAAATTATTTGGAATGATCAACGCCTCATCGCTTATTCCGAAAATATGCCGATTGAAATTTTGCGTGTGCGAGATGATGATATTCCCGGCTTAGTGTTTGATGGCGTGGTTGATCTCGGCATTTTAGGCGAAAATGTGTTAGAGGAAGAAGAATTAGGACGTTTAGCCGCGGGCGAAGAGGTTCAATATAAAAAACTTCGCCAGTTGGATTTTGGTGGCTGCCGATTATCGCTTGCTCTTGATCGTGATGCCAATTACCAGAACATCAAAGATTTAGAAAATGCGGCGATTGCTACTTCTTATCCAAACCTTCTAAAACGTTATATGAAAGAGCAAGGAGTGCCATTTAAGAGCATTTTATTAACAGGTTCTGTTGAGGTTGCACCAAGTGCCGGCATTGCTAATGCGATTTGCGATTTAGTGTCATCAGGAGCAACATTAGAAGCGAATGGATTAAAAGAAGTAGAAGTCATTTACCGCTCAACTGCTTGCTTAATCCAACGCCAGGAGCCTCTTTCGGCTGAAAAACAAGCATTGGTAGATAAATTACTTACCCGTATTCAAGGCGTACAACAAGCCTCAGAGTCCAAATACATTATGTTACACGCCCCAAAAGACCGCCTAGCCGACATCACGGCACTTTTACCAGGGGTAGAAAACCCGACTATTTTACCGTTGGCAAGCGATTCCAGCCGTGTGGCGATGCACGTGGTCAGCCAAGAAAATCTGTTCTGGGAAACAATGGAAAAATTGAAAGAGGCAGGAGCGAGCTCGATTCTCGTCTTGCCGATTGAGAAAATGATGGAGTAAAAATCAACGTAGGGGCGGGTCCTGTGCCCGCCCTAAAAGACGTGAAATAACGGGCGGGCACAGGACCCGCCCCTACAAAGGAAAAAATATGCAAACCCTAATTTGGAACACTCTCACTGAAGCCGAACAACACGAAGCCCTCACTCGTCCTGCAATTTCAGCCTCTGACGAGCTGAAAAGTGCGGTAGGAAATATCTTAGATTTGGTGAAAGCTCAAGGCGACAAAGCCTTGTTTGAGCTGACAGCTAAATTTGATAAAACCGAACTCAGCGGCTTAATTGTTCCTGCTGAGCAAATTCAATCGGCGGTCGAGCGTGTCTCGTCTGAACTCAAAGTCGCCATTCAAAACGCCAAGGCCAACATCGCCGCCTTTCACCAAGCCCAAAAACTACAGGAAGTGGATCTGGAAACCCAATCCGGTGTGCGTTGCCAAGTCATTACCCGCCCGATAAATAGCGTGGGGCTTTATATTCCGGGCGGATCTGCCCCACTTTTCTCGACAGTTTTAATGCTTGCTGTGCCGGCAAAAATTGCAGGTTGCAAGCACATTGTGCTTTGCACACCACCACCGATTGCCGATGAAATTCTCTATACAGCAAATTTATGCGGTGTTGAAACTATTTATGCCATTGGCGGCGCACAGGCGATTGCGGCGATGGCATTTGGTACGGAAAGTGTCGCCAAAGTGGATAAAATTTTCGGGCCAGGCAATAGTTTTGTGACAGAGGCTAAACGCCAAGTGGTACAAGAAGGAACGGCAATTGATATGCCGGCTGGTCCGAGTGAAGTATTAGTGATTGCAGATGAATTTGCTGATCCTGCATTTGTGGCGAGCGATTTACTCTCTCAAGCAGAACACGGGGTAGATTCTCAGGTTATTTTAGTCACCCCAAGTAACTCATTAGCCAAAGCGGTTGATGAAGAATTGGAAAAACAGGTTGCGGTACTGCCTCGTGGTGAGACAGCAAGGAAAGCACTTGTTCACAGCCGTACTTTTATTGCAGAAAATCTGCAACAAGCGGTCGAAATTAGTAATAAATATGCACCTGAGCACTTAATTGTGCAAACTGAAAATGCTCGCTCATTGTTAGCAGAGTTAGATAATGCAGGCTCAATTTTCTTAGGAGCATATTCACCAGAAAGTATGGGAGACTATGCAAGTGGCACGAATCACGTTCTGCCAACGTATGGCTACACGAAAACTTACTCCAGTTTAGGCTTGGCTGATTTTAGTAAGCGAATGACGGTGCAAGAGCTAACGCCACAAGGTTTTTTAGCGTTAGCAGAAACTGTAGAGAGAATGGCAAGTGCTGAATTGTTAGAAGCCCACCGTAATGCAGTTAGCTTGAGAGTAAAGAAATTACAGGGCTAAAAGAAAAATAAGCGAACAGATTTGTTCGCTTATTTTATTTCTGTTTGACTTAAACCTTGCAAAATTTTATTCGGAATATCGCCCTTAATTTGCTGAATGGCATAATCAATCGCATAGTAAAAGGCATTAATGTTTGCTCCGCCGTGGCTTTTTACAATCACTTTTGATAAGCCGAGCAGTGTTGCCCCATTGTGTCTGTCTGGGTTGATTTCTTGCAGTTTGCGGTAGTAACGATAGAAAATCAATTTAAGCAAGTATCGTTTGGTATTGCGGCAAATGCTTGAGTCTGCTTTCTCTTTTTTAAATAAGGAAATAATATTTTTTGCCGCACCTTCCAACGCTTTGAGGGCGATATTGCCTGTGTAACCATCACAAACAATCACATCTGTTAAGTAACTGGTGAGTTTGTCGCTTTCAATAAAACCGATGTAGTTTAAATCTTGTCTATGTTTGAGCTGCTGGTGAACAGCTTGAAGTTGTGCTGTGCCTTTGTTCTCTTCTGTACCAATATTCAACAAGGAAATGCGAGGGTAAACTAAACCTAGCATTACTTGTGCAAACAGATTACCCATTTCTGCAAATTGTTGTAGCTGGTAGCCGCTTACTTCGATATTTGCCCCTAAATCTAACATTACCGTTGATTTTCCGTTCATTGTAGGAATGAGTGAGGTAAGGGCAGGGCGTTCAATGTTAGGGAGTGGCTCAATGAGTAATTTAGCTAGCCCCATTAATGCACCTGTATTTCCTCCACTTACACAACCTTGGGCTTTTCCCTCTTTTACTGCCTCAAGTGCTAAACGCATAGAGCTGTTTTTACTTTGGCGGATTGCTTTAGAAAAAGGAATATCAGCATCAATGACCTGTTCGGTATGATGAAATTGAATTTTAGGGTGATGCTGTAGAGTATATTTTTGTAATAGTGGCATTACTTGGTGTTGATTACCAAATAATAAAAATGTGAGATTAGCATTTTTTTGAAGAGCTTGTGCTATAGCAGGAATAGTAACACGGGGACCGAAGTCCCCGCCCATCACATCTACTGCTAGAGTGATATCATTCAAGATAAACCTCGAAAGGAATTACTTGTTGATTACTTTACGACCACGATAGTAACCGTCTGCAGTAACGTGGTGACGGAAGTGTGTTTCGCCACTTGTTTTATCTACTGAAACTGCTGCAGTTGTTAATGCATCGTGTGAACGACGCATATCACGACGTGAACGAGATTTCTTATTTTGTTGAACAGCCACGGGCTTTCTCCTAGATCTAGTTTTTCTTTAAATTAGCTAATACTGCGAACGGATTTGGTTTGCTTGCCAGTTCTTCCGGCAATTCGCCAAATACACGTTCACTCACGGACACTTCACAGTGTTCTTCACTATGCATCGGGACTAGAGGTAATTCAAGAATAAATTCATCTTCAATCATATCTAGTAAATTTACTTCACCGAACTCGTTTACTTCGATAGGTTCATAAATTTCGGGCAAGATGTCCGCCTGATCCATGTTAGACACCGGACTGAAACAAAATGAACAGTCTAGCGTGTGTGTAAACGGGTTATCACATCGTTGGCAATCAAATTCCACATCAATTTTCGCTGTGCCTTTAATCACAGTTAAACGTTGTGGATCGATATATAACGAGAGTGTCACTTGTGCATCACTTAGCACATTACATACTGATTCACCCAAGCGTTTTAGAAGCTCACCTGAAATGTAACCTTCATAATCCACTCGACGCTGAGCGTCTTTGTAAGGGTCAATCGTAAGGGGTAGTTTTACCTTTTGCATAGGGTGTGCATATTACAGATAGAAAGCAAATTAGTCAAAGGAAAATTATTTTTTTGATGTAGAATATTCACTGAAATGAAGCGGCTTTTTTGACTTAACATAAAAAGCAATTACATTTCGGAATAATTTTTCATCTAGTTATCGCAAAAACTAGCTAAAAAGCCGACTTTTGATTAAAATTCTGAAAGTTATTATTATTTGACGAGATTCGAGAAAATATGTTACTTCCTATTTTAGCTATTGCAGCTTATGCCTTAACGTTGCTTTGGGTTGCCCCCACCTTAGTGAATTTGGAAAGTGCAACGGAAAATAAAAAGCCGAATATCACCCTTGTTTTTGGACTAGGTCTATTAGCGATTCTTCTGCATTGTGCCTTGTTATACAACCAATTATGGCTAATAGAAGGGCAGAATTTTACGGTAACGAATGTGATCTCTTTAATGAGTTTCATTATGGCGATTTGTGTAACCTTTGCGTTACTTAAATGGAAAACTGCGTGGTTTCCTCTGCTTGTTGTATATGCCTTTGCAATTTGTAGTGTGGCGGTAGCCAGTTTTGTGCAGGGAAGTTTTATCCGCAATATCGAAGAAAATGCTGGGTTTATTTTCCACTTAGGCATTGCATTATTTTCTTATGCGTTATTTTTCCTCGCCTTAATTTATGCATTCCAATTAAAATGGCTAGACAATAAACTCAAAAGCAAAAAAATGTTCTTTTGCTCAATTCTTCCACCTTTAATGTCAGTTGAACGTCATTTCTTTACCTTAACACTAGCAGCACAAGCAATGCTTACACTCACACTATTTTCGGGAGTGATTTATTTACATAACTTTTTTGAGCCGGAACATATTCACAAAGCCATTTTCTCGTTTTTAGCGTGGATTGTGTATAACATACAAATTCTCGGTCAATGGAAATTACGTTGGCGAGGAAAACGGGTGCTTATTTATTCGATTTCGGGTATGATGTTGCTCACAATCGGCTATTTCGGTAGTCGTTTGATCGTCCACTAATTGCTACAAGCGGTTAAAAAAGCCCGATTTTTTGCAAATCGGTTTTTTTAGGCGAAGTGAGTGATAGCAATTATCGAATAGCAATCACTTTATGATTAATTTATATAGGAATTGAATTTTGGACAGTATTCCCCTGAGTAGTTTATTTATTACCTTAGCTATTCTTTTAGTACTTTCAGCTTTTTTCTCAGGCTCAGAAACGGGCTTGATGTCTTTAAACCGTTATAAAATGCGTCATCTTGCTGAGCAAGGGCATAAAGGGGCAAAATTAGCGGAAAAACTCTTAGCACGAACGGATGTTCTACTTAGTCTCATCTTAATTTGTAATAACCTTGTTAATATTGCTGCTTCCGCGATCGCAACGATGATCGGTATGCAACTTTCCGGAGAAAAAGGAGTTGCGGTTGCAACAGGGCTGCTAACTTTCGCAATGTTGGTATTTTCTGAAATTCTACCTAAAACAATTGCTGCTACTTATCCTGAGAAAGTGGGGTTTTTTGCTAGCTTTATTCTTACGCCACTAAAAAAGTTATTAAATCCAGTTGTCTTTTTAATGAATTTAATTATTGCGGGGTTATTAAAATTACTGCGTATTCAACAAAAGGATAAACAAGGGTTAAGTGCTGAAGAATTGCGTAGTGCTGTGCTAGATGCAGGGAAGTTTATTCCTGCCGAACATCGTGAAATGCTCGTCTCTATTTTAGATATGGAAAAAGTAACGGTTGATGACATTATGGTACCTCGCAATGAGATTAGTGGCATTGATATTGATGATGATTGGAAAGCAATTATGCGTCAGCTTAATCATGCTCCTCACGCTAGAGTGCTAATTTACAAAGGCGATATAGATAACAATATTGTGGGTATTTTGCGTGTGCGTGAAGCATTTCGTTTAATGTTGGAAAAGAATGAATTTACCAAAGAGATGTTAGTGCGTGCAATTGATGAAGTTTATTTTATTCCTGAAGGAACTCCATTAACGACGCAATTAATGAATTTCAAAGCTAATAAAGAGCGAATTGGTTTAGTGGTTGATGAATATGGCGATATTAAAGGCTTAGTCACCCTTGAAGATATTTTAGAGGAAATTGTTGGCGAGTTTACCACTTCATCAGCTCCAACGCTTGAGCAAGAAGTTCAGCAACAATCAGATGGCACAGTGATTATTGAGGGTTCAGCAAATTTAAGAGATCTGAACAAACTATTTGCTTGGGATTTACCTATTGATGAAGCTCGAACATTTAATGGCTTGTTATTGGAGCATTTAGAAAAAATTCCTCATGAAGGAATGGAGTTCGAGCTATATAACTTAAAAGTTACTATTCTTGAAGTGAGTGAAAATATGGTGAAACAAGCGAAGGTCGAACCTTCCTCTATAGAAAAAAATGAGGCAGTAGAGTAACCTATCCCTTATAAAAATAACACATCATTGTAGTAATGGTGTGTTATTTTTTGTTAAGAATTTAACCAAATTATTATGCTGGATGAATATATTCTTTTCAATTCATTTATCTAACAAATGCCATTTTTTAGATTTTATATCTGATAAATTTATACATATTGAAGTTTTATCCTGTTTTTGTGGCGTTTTTTACCTGTTTTTATTTTATTTTTCTGCTTTACTTTCATTTGGAATTTCGGCATATTTTGCTTCCAAAGTGTGAATAATCACATTTTATACAATTTAAAGTTATTTTTTATATAAACCGTTATAAGTTTGAGGTATCTACCGTGTCTATTCAATCATCATCTGCTCCACAAAGAGAGACCTTTGCCGGTCGTGGGGCATTTATTATGGCGGCGATTGGCTCTGCCGTAGGCTTAGGAAACATCTGGCGTTTCCCTTATACCACTTATGAAAATGGTGGTGGTGCATTTATTCTGCCATACATCATCGCATTATTAACCGCAGGCTTACCGCTGTTATTCTTAGATTATGCTATCGGGCATAAATATCGTGGCGGTGCACCGCTTTCTTTTCGCCGTTTCAGCCCTAAATTTGAAACCTTCGGCTGGTGGCAAGTGTTAATCAATGGATTATCGGTATTTACTATGCAGTGGTTTTAGGTTGGGCTGCAAGCTACACCTATTTCTCGCTGAGTGGTGCGTGGGGCGATAAACCTGTTGATTTCTTTATCGGTGAATTTTTGAAAATGGGCGACATCTCTCAAGGTGTTAGCTTTGAATTTGTCGGTGCGGTAACGGGGCCATTAATCGCGGTGTGGTTAGTGGCAATTGTAGTATTAGCACTTGGTATTAAAAAAGGGATTTCTGCTGCTTCAAACTTGTTAATGCCATTATTAATCGTAATGTTCCTAGTGTTAGTGGGCTATTCATTAACTCTACCGGGGGCAGCAAAAGGTTTAGATGCACTATTCACACCAAACTGGGATAAACTTACAGACCCAAGTGTGTGGATTGCTGCTTATGGTCAAATCTTCTTCTCGCTCTCTATCTGTTTCGGGATTATGATCACTTACTCTTCATATCTCAAACCAAAAACAGACTTAACAGGTTCAGGCTTAGTAGTGAGTTTTGCTAACAGTGGTTTTGAATTATTAGCAGGTATCGGTGTATTTGCAGCACTTGGCTTTATGGCAACAGCGGCAGGTCAAGAAGTGAATGAAGTAGCGAAAGGCGGTATCGGCTTGGCATTCTTTGCATTCCCAACCATTATTAACCAAGCACCAATGGGATCGTTAGTCGGCGTGTTATTCTTCGGTTCACTAACCTTTGCTGCATTAACCTCATTTATTTCTGTGGTTGAGGTAATTATTTCTGCAGTACAGGATAAATTGAACGCAGGACGTGTAAAAGCAACGTTATTAGTGGGTATTCCAATGATGGCTGTATCAGTAACTTTATTTGGTACAACTACAGGCTTACCAATGCTTGATGTAATGGATAAATTCGTGAACCAATTTGGTATTGTAGCGGTAGCGTTTGTTTCATTAGTGGTGATTGTAACCAGTGAAAAACTCAGCACGTTAGAAAGACATATTAACGAAGTTTCTTCATTTAAAGTTGGCTTTATCTGGCGCTTATGTATCGTAATTACCGCAGGTGTACTGGCATTTATGCTATTCAGCGAAATTGCAAAAGTATATCGTGAGGGTTATGAAGGCTACCCAAGCTGGTTTGTAAACACCTTTGGTTGGGGTATGGCGATTGGTTTAGCGGTAGTTGCTTACCTACTTTCAAAATTAGCGTGGAAAAATGAATCAAAAGGAGAACTATAATGAGTACCGCAGCAATTATTACGATGGTAGTTGCAATGACGATCATCTGGGGCGGTTTAATTTTTGCAATTAAACGTTTGCCGAAAGAAGAGCAATAATTTGTAAAAAACTAACAAAGAAGACCGCTTGCAAGCGGTCTTCTTTTCATTAAATAATGCCAAATTTTTCTTTCACAAAAGCTTGGAAATCAGTACAGCCACCAACGTGAGCATCATCAACAAAAATTTGTGGTACGGTGGCAACAGGCTTGCCAACACGAGGTTCTAAATCTTCTTTTGATAAACCCTCTGCGATCATATCAATAAATTTAAAATCAAAATCGCTTAATTCAGTTTTCATTTTCTCGGCTAATTGTTTAGCACGCACGCAGTACGGGCAAGATAAACGCCCATAAATTTCAACAAACATCTTTTTTCCTCTCTAAGTTGTGAATAACAAGAAGTCATATTTTACCAGTTTTTTGCAAATCAAGCATTGTTTTATTCGCCTCACGCCAACCTTTTAATGTGATATACTTTACCAAAATTATTGATGAGAACAGAATATGTCCCAACTAATGACCTTTGAGGAGCTTGATTTAAGCCCTCAACTTCTAAAAGCCTTAGCGAAAAAAGGCTACAGCCGCCCTACCGCAATTCAACAAGCAACTATCCCTGCAGCCCTTGAGGGGCTTGACTTACTCGGTTCTGCTCCAACAGGTACGGGGAAAACAGCCGCATTCTTACTGCCTGCTATTCAACATTTATTAGATTACCCACGCCGCAAACTGGGGGCTCCTCGCATTTTAGTGCTAACACCAACCAGAGAGCTGGCAATGCAAGTGGCGGAACAAGCTGAAGAGCTGGCACAATTTACCAACTTGAGTATTGCGACCATCACAGGTGGCGTGGCGTATCAAAATCACGGTGAAGTGTTTAACAGCAACCAAGATATTGTGGTGGCAACGCCAGGTCGCTTAATGCAATACATCAAGGAAGAAAATTTTGATTGTCGAGCGGTTGAAGTGCTGATTTTTGACGAAGCAGATAGAATGCTGCAAATGGGCTTTGGGCAAGATGCGGAGAAAATTGCGGCAGAAACCCGCTGGCGCAAACACACTTGGTTGTTCTCAGCCACACTTGAGGGCGAATTGCTAGAAGATTTCTCTGAGCGATTATTAAACGAACCCATCAAAGTAGATGCAGAGCCAAGCCGCCGTGAGCGTAAAAAAATCCAGCAATGGTATTATCACGCCGATAACGTAGAGCATAAAACCAAATTATTGGCGAGACTGATTAGCGAATTTTCGATTGAAAAAGCGATTGTGTTTGTCCGCCGCCGTGAAGATGTGCGAGAGTTAAGTGAAACCTTGCGTAAACGGGGCTTGCGTTCTACTTATCTGGAGGGCGATATGGCACAAACCCAACGTAACCAAGCGATTGCTCGCTTAAAAGAGGGCATTGTGAATGTGCTGGTAGCAACGGATGTGGCGGCTCGAGGTATTGATATTGATGATGTGGATTTCGTCATTAACTATGACTTGCCATATAGTGCGGATACTTACCTCCACCGCATTGGACGTACCGCTCGTGCAGGCAAAAAAGGTTCGGCTGTTTCTTTAGTTGAAGCCCACGACTACAAGCTACTCGGTAAAATCAAACGTTACACCGAAGAAGCGTTAAAACCTCGTATCATTGAAGGCTTAGAACCTCGCACCAAAGCCCCGAAAGACGGTGAGTTGAATGTCACCAGCAAAAAAGAAAAAGCCCGTATCAAAAAGAAAAAAGAGGCAAAAAAAGAATCTGCGAAGCAAAAAGTGAAAGTTCGCCACAAAGATACTAAAAATATCGGTAAACGCCGTAAACCAAGTAGCGCGTCGGCATCGGTTAAACAGGTATAATGAAACAAGCGGTTATTTTCTGAAGATTTTTTGCAAAAAGTTCATCAAAAATAACCGCTTGTTTCATATCTATCTTACCGCCATTTGAAATAAGATTACTTCTGCTTGGCAACTGAAAGTTATCCACATTTTCATCAGAAAGCCATCTATAATGGGTGTGATTTCACTTTGAATGTCGCAAGGCTCGGTTTCTACCGATTTTGCTTTTTGTGTGAAAAATTCGACCGCTTGTACAGCTATTTCTTCACTATCATACACTGCTTCAAAGGCAATTTGGCGGTCTGAGTTATCTAACATAGAGTCGCCTTTTAGCTTACACATATTATGTGCATCAGCGGCTTTTTGTTGCATTGTTTTGCTCATATCACACCTTATCTGCAATCTCTTTTAACCAAGTATAGGATTGATGCTGTTTTTGCTCATCGAAAATATAACTCACCGCCATAATTTCATCAATTTCAATGCGTGCTTTTAATGACTTGAGCTGTTGTTCAACGCTCTCTCGGCTACCGATAAGTGAACAAGCAGTCATTTGGCGAACAACGGTTTTCTCTTGGTTGTATAACGCATTTTGTTGGAACGCAACAGGCCCGAAATGCGGTACGATTTCCGCTTTCACAAAATTTTCCCACACTTTATCATCAGATTCGACGGGCGGTTGTAAATAGTTTTGGGCATTGGTAACAACATTTAAGAAAAACTGAGTCTGAGTGGTAGCAAGCTGTTCTGCCTCTTGGTCGGTTTCTGCCGCAATCGCATTCACACCTAAAATCACATAGGGTTTATCTAACACTTCAGACGGCTTAAAGTGTGTGCGATAAATTCGCACCGCATCGTCCATAAAACGAGGAGCGAAATGTGAAGCAAAGGCATAAGGCAAGCCACGTTCTGCTGCTAAATAGGCACTTTCAGGGCTTGAGCCTAAAATATAAAACGGCACATTCAACCCCTGTGCAGGGTAGGCAGACACAGGATTTGTGCCTTCAAAATAACCTTTTAGTTCGCTGATTTCATCAGGAAATGGCAGACTTTGTGCATTACGGCGTAAAGCGGTAGCGGTTCGCATATCGGTGCCTGGTGCTCGCCCAAGCCCAAGTTCTACACGGTTAGGGTAGAGTGTTTCAAGCGTACCGTATTGCTCTGCCACAATATAAGGACTATGGTTAGGCAACATCACGCCACCTGATCCCACTCTTAATTTTTCAGTGTGAGAAAGGGCATGCTGAATGAGGAGCTGTGTTGCCGAGCTGGCAAGGTTTTTCATATTGTGGTGCTCTGCAATCCAATAGCGTTCAATGCCGATACTTTCCGCGTGTTTTGCTAATTTCACCATAGAATCGACCGCTTGTTTGGCAGTTTGCCCTTCACGAATAGGTACAAGGTTTAGGATAGATAACTTTGTCATTTTGTTCTCCGAGTTTGCATATAAAAAATGCTGAATAGGATTTACCTACTCAGCATTGTAAAACCCTAACTATTTTAAGGGGTTATTTCTTACTTAAGAACACAACCGCATCAACATAACGTTTGATGAAATCATTCGTTGATGAAGAATCTGCAAAGCCTTCTAAGTTGAGTTGGTATTGACCATTTACGAAGAATGCAGGCACACCACGAATTTGGAAGTCTTCCGCTAATTGAACTTGTTTATTCACTAAGCCATTTACCGCAAAGCTATTAATGCCGCTATCAAACTGTTCAGCTGTAATGCCGTTTGCTAAGAATACAGAGCGAATATCGTCCATTGATTTGAATGCGTCTTTTTGAGCACCTTCAAATAATGCGGTTTTTACTTTATCTTCCGCACCTAATGCCATTGCTAATGCCCAAGCACGAGTTAAATCTTCAGATTGGCGACCTAAGAAATTAACGTGATATTGCACTAATTTGCTATCGCTTGGTAATTTTTCTTTGATTTGGCTTGGGATTTTGTAGCTTAATTCAAAATCATAACAGTGTGGGCAGTAGAATGAGAAAAATTCCACCACTTCTTTTTGTGCAGAAGGTGCTTTACGCACTTCGATATATTCTTTGCCTGCGGTTGGATCAGCAGCGATTGCCGTTGAGTTAAATGTAAAAAGGGCAGAAAGTGCAACAAATGCCGTTTTTAATGCCAATTTTTTCATAATGATTCCTTCAAAAATGTTGATAAATAATAAATGCTAAACTAGTTAACGGATAAGACAATCTTAATCGTTTAAAATTCCACGAGCTCGCAATAAAGCCGTTTTAAAATCATCTTCATAATCTTTTTTTATGCCAGGAATAGGCTCAAATTTGCCTGCATTTCGCATTTTAAGCTGATAGATTAACACTTCATCGCTTAACGCTTTGAAATTATCAGGCTCGCCCACTTCAACTGAAAGCTGCTGCAAAATATCAATGAGGTGTAAGTCAGGATTTTTACGCCAATGTTCGCCAAGTAACTCTAATAACTCTTCTAAACGTTCGCATTTCATCTTTTACCCCTTAAAAAACTTGTTGGAAATTAAACGAAATAATATACTTTTACTCTTATTTTTGCAAAATTTTAAGGGATAAAGCTGTGAGTAAAACAATAGAAGAACGCATTTCAGCCGTGATTTTAGCGGGCGGTTTAGCTCGTCGAATGAATGGGGTAGAAAAAGGGTTACAACTTTTTGAAGGAAAACCGCTTATTTCACACATTTTAGCCCGACTTTCACCACAAGTTAGTGACATTTGGCTTAATGTCAATCGTTCTATTGAGCAATATCAGCAGCTTTATCCTGCTTTTTCTTACTATCAAGATAGCTTGCCTGATTTTCAAGGTCCACTCAGTGGAATGCTGGCAGGATTTGAGCAAATTGAAAGTGACTATTTGCTCTTTGTGCCTTGCGATACGCCCTTTATTCCAACAACTCTATTGCAAAAATTACAAACGGCATTGCGAATTAATCAGGCACAAATTGCCTATGCTCACGATGGAGAACGTCCACACCCAACTTTTGCATTAGTTCATCGTTCTGTTAAGGAGAAACTTATTGCCTATTTAGCATTGGGCGAACGCCGATTACTTTGGTTTTTTCAATCGCAAAAAAGTGTGGCAGTCGATTTTTCCGAACAAAAATCGGCATTCACCAACGTGAATACATTGGAAGATTTAAGCCGAGTAAGCCAATTCCCTGTAAAAAACCTTGCAATTACAGGCTACAGCGGCACAGGTAAAACCACCTTATTGGAAAAATTAATCCCAAAATTGACCGCTTGCGGTATTCGGGTTGGGCTGATTAAACATTCCCACCATAACGTTGATGTAGATAAAAAAGGCAAAGACAGCTACCGCCTACGTGAAGCAGGAGCAAACCCGACAATGATTGTGTGCGATGAACGTTGGGCATTAATGACAGAAACCAAACAAGCGGTCGAATTTTCTCAATTAATTGCAAAATTCAACCCGCAAGAGGTTGATCTCGTTTTCGTAGAAGGCTTTAAACACGAAACCTTGCCAAAAATTCAGCTCCACCGCAAAGGGATTGAAAAACCATTGCCAGAGCTAGACCAATGGACGATTGCCACCGCAACGGATTACCCGCTTGAGAGAGAAAATTGGTTGGATATTAATGATGTGGAGCAAATTGCGGAATTTATAAGAAACTGGATTAAGTAAAATTAAGGCGAACTTGATGTTCGCCTTTTGTTTTAGATAGCGTTCTATTTCGCAAATTCTTGCATAAATTCGCCCGCTTGTTTTACCATTGAACTTGAGCCTACAAAGAATGGTACACGTTGGTGGAGTTCGGTTGGTTTGATGTCTAAAATTGGGTTAAAGCCATCGGTTGCCATTCCGCCTGCTTGTTCTGCTAAGAAGGCAATAGGGTTGCATTCATAGAGTAAGCGTAATTTGCCTTTTGGGTAAACGGTTGAAGTTGGGTAGATGTAGACTCCGCCTTTTAATAAATTGCGGTGGAAATCTGATACCAATGAACCGATATAGCGTGATGAATATGGGCGTTTGGTGGCTTCGTCCGTTTCTTGGCAATATTTAATAAAGCGTTTTACTCCTTGAGGGAAGGTGACATATTGTCCTTCGTTGATGGAGTAATATTTCCCTTCCGTTGGGGTTTTGAGATCTGGGTGGGAAAGAATAAATAAGCCTAATGATGGATCGTAAGTAAAGCCGTTCACGCCATTACCTGTGGTGTAAACCAACATTGTTGATGAGCCATAAGTGACATAGCCTGCGGCAACTTGTTTACGTCCTTCTTGCAAGAAATCTTCTTTGGTTACAGGTGTGCCAATAGGCGAAACACGGTGGTAGATCGAGAAGATCGTGCCAACAGATACATTCACTTCAATGTTAGAAGATCCATCAAGCGGATCGGTCATTAAAATATATTTTGCATTGCGACCACGTTCGGTATCAAAAGCAACAAAGTCATCATCTTCTTCTGAGGCAAAACCAGCTACATCTTCACGGGCAAGCAAGGCTTTTTTCATTGTTTCGTTTGCGAAAACATCAAGCTTCATTTGAGCTTCGCCCTGCACATTTTCAGAACCTGCGGTGCCTAAAATATCTTGGCTTAAGCCCGCACGGTTGATTTCACGATGAATAATTTTGGCGGCTAAACGAATTGATGACAAAATACCACTTAATTCGCCTTTCGCTCCGGGATATTCGGCTTGTTTTTCAATAATAAATTCGCCGAGGGTTTTCATATTTTTCTCCTTATCTATGTTAGAATATAGGATATTATAGCGACTACCTAAATGGGGTAGAAAATTAATGCTTGATTTTGTGATCTAACTCACATTTTTGTTGCTTTTCAATCATTTTAGTCATCAAAGGAAAATATTATGAACTTGAGCAATGAATTAAAATTAACCAAATATAATGAATTGGACGTGCTGGAAGTGAATCACAGCAAAGTCAAAGCCAAAATTGCGTTGCAAGGGGCTCAACTGCTAAGTTGGCAGCCATATAATGCGGAGCAAGATGTATTGTGGTTAAGTGAAATTGAGCCTTTTAAAGCAGGCTCAGCTATTCGTGGTGGCGTGCCGATTTGTTACCCTTGGTTTGGAACAGTAAAAGAACCTGCCCACGGCACGGCTCGTATTCGAGAGTGGAATTTAGTTGAACATTCTTGTTCTAGTGAAAGCGTTCGTTTAGTGTTCGCTTTAGAACAGGAAGCCAAAATAGAGATGATTTTAGGAGAAACTTGCGGGCTATATTTTACACATTTAGGCTCAGAGGCTGCACAGTTAGCATTGCATACTTATTTTAATGTTGGCGATATCACAAAAGTGGAAGTGCAAGGCTTGCCAACTCGCTGTTTTGATAAGCTAACCGATCAAGAAGTTGAAGTGCCATCTCCTCGCCAAGTCGATCAAAACATAGACTGTATTTATGCAGCGAACCCAACAAATATCATTCAGGATTTCACTTACCAAAGAGCCATTGTGGTTGAACATCACAATGCAACAGAAACAGTTTTATGGAATCCTTGGCATAAACCAACAGGCGGAATGAGCGAAAATGCTTATCAGAAAATGGTTTGTGTTGAAACTGCTCGGCTGAATATCTTACTTCAGCCACAAGAAGTGGTAAGTGTTAAAATTTCGGTTCAATAAATTCACAAGCGGTTGTTTTTAGTAAAAAAGTTACCAAAAACAACCGCTTGTAAAGTCTATATATTTCTCTATTTTCACGCTATAATAACGGATTACTATTTTAATCGATTGAGAATAATCAAAAATATGAACAGCAAGATTTTAGCAACGGGAAGCTATTTGCCGGGTCAAATTCGCACCAATGCTGATTTAGAAAAAATGGTGGACACTTCTGATGAGTGGATTGTAACTCGTTCGGGCATTCGTGAACGCCGTATCGCCGCAGCTGATGAAACTGTTGCAACAATGGGTGCAAAAGCGGCTCAACAAGCGTTAGAAATGGCAAAAATTGATGCTAATGAAATTAGTTTAATCGTGGTGGGTACAACCACCAATTCTCACGCTTACCCAAGTGCGGCTTGCCAAATTCAAGGCTTATTAAATATTCAAGATGCGATTGCCTTTGACGTAGCCGCAGCTTGTACAGGTTTTGTGTATGCGTTAAGCGTTGCCGATCAATTTGTGCGTAACGGGCAAGTGAAAAAAGCATTAGTAATCGGTTCAGACATCAATTCTAGAATGCTAGATGAAACTGACCGCAGCACCGTTGTGCTATTTGGCGATGGAGCAGGGGCAGTGATTTTAGAAGCGAGCGAAGAGCAAGGAATTATTTCCACCCACTTACACGCTTCACCAGATTTGGATAATAACCTGACGTTAAAAGGTCAAAAACGTGGCGAAGAGCGTTCGGGCTTTATCGAAATGCAGGGCAATGCGACTTTCAAAATTGCGGTTAACCAGCTTTCAAGCGTGGTAGAAGAAACGCTTGAGGCAAACAATTTACAAAAATCTGACCTTGATTGGCTCATTCCACATCAAGCGAATTTACGCATTATCACTGCAACGGCGAAAAAATTAGAGATGGAAATGGATCAAGTGGTGGTTACCCTTGATAAATACGCCAATACCAGTGCGGCAACTGTGCCTGTTGCCCTTGATGAAGCGGTACGTGATGGGCGTGTGAAACGTGGTCAATTATTACTCCTCGAGGCTTTCGGCGGCGGCTGGACTTGGGGTTCTGCATTAGTGAAGTTTTAAGGCGAGAAAATGTCAGAAAAGCAAACTTTTGCAGATAAAAAACGTAAAACGGTTGAGCAAGCTGAATTTACCGAAGATGGTCGTTATTTAAGAAAAGTGCGTAGCTTCGTGTTGCGTACTGGTCGTTTAAGCGATTATCAACGTGATATGATGAACAACAACTGGGCGAATTTAGGGCTAGATTATCAGCCAACCCCGTTTAATTTTGAGCAGATTTTTGGTAACAACAACCCTGTTGTGTTAGAAATCGGTTTTGGAATGGGCAAATCGCTAGTTGAAATGGCAGAACAAAATCCAGATAGAAACTATATTGGTATTGAAGTGCATACCCCGGGCGTTGGGGCTTGTATTGCTTATGCACTAGAAAAAGGGATAAAGAATTTAAGAGTGATTTGCCACGATGCAACCGAAATTCTACGAGATAGTATTGCCGATGGCTCATTGGGCGGATTACAGCTCTATTTCCCCGATCCTTGGCAGAAAGCAAAACACCACAAACGCCGTATTGTTCAACCTGAATTTATCACACGAGTGATTGAAAAATTAAGCCCGAACGGCTTTATTCATTTTGCAACCGATTGGGAAAATTACTCAGAGCATATGCTCGACGTGTTACGCCAATTCGAAGATAAATTGCAAAATACATCAGCAACCAATGATTTTATTCCACGCCCAGATTTTCGCCCTCTAACCAAGTTTGAAGAAAGAGGACATAAGCTAGGACACGGTGTGTGGGATTTATATTTTGTAAAAAAATAGCAATAGTTTATTTAATAGAGGAGAGAAAAAATGGCAGTTCAACGTAATGCTCGTCAGCGTAAAAAAATGCACTTAGACGAATACCAAGAGTTAGGTTTTGCAATCAAATTCAGCTTTGTTGAAGGTACGGGTATTGACCAAATTGATGAAACGGTTGATCGTTTCATTGATGAAGTTATTCGTCCAAACGGTTTAGCCTTAGAAGCAAACGGCTACTTAAATTGGGAAGGTTTAATTTGCTTAGAAAAATTAGGCAAATGTGATGAATCTCACCGCCAATTAGTGAAAACTTGGTTAGAAAACAACGGCTTACAAAATGTACAAGTAAGCGAGTTATTCGACATTTGGTGGGATTACCCAGCACAAGCTTAATTGATTAACACAGATACAAGCGGTCATATTTTTCTGAAAATTTGCAAATTTTTTCGTAAAAACGACCGTTTGTTTTTTAATTTTAAGTATAAAAGAGAGAAATAAATGGAATTTTTAGCCCCTGTTATTTCGTTAGTTGTTGGCTTCTTTAGTTTTATTTTAGTGTTAAGAACGTGGTTACAATTTTGCCGCGTTGATCCACGTTTACCTATTTCACAAACTTTGCTCAAAATCACTGAGCCTTTAGTCGCTCCAGTTGGCAAATTAATTCCAACGGTTAAAAACATCTGCTTTCCCGCACTCTTCATTGCAGCGGCATTAGTCACGTTACAATTTATCTTATTTGGCGTTGATGTACCTCGCTCCGTTTTAATCGGCTTATTAAGTTTAGTGAAAACCTTTGGACAAATTCTCTTTTTCACTACCTTAATTCGAGCATTAATGAGCTGGGTTACACAAGGCAACCACCCACTTGATTATACCGTTGCCCAAATTACTGAACCTGTGCTTGGCTTTATCCGCAAACTGCTACCAAGAACAGGAATGTTGGATTTCTCGGTAATGGTGTTAGGTTTTGGATTATTACTGTTAAATAGCTTGTTCTACCAAGTTTTTGGCGGGTTATGGGCTGCGGCTTAAGCCTAAGCCACTTTAACTAATAAAAAACTCCGTAGGTTAGAAACTTACGGAGTTTTTTGTTAACGCTGACGAGCTTTAAATCTCGGATTGGTTTTGCAAATTACATAGAGTTTACCTTTGCGTCTGACAATTTGGCAATCAGGGTGGCGTGTCTTTGCTGATTTCAATGAGTTTAAAATTTTCATTTTATGTCCTTCTATTTTTTATTTGAAAGGGTTGTAGCAAAGCCTTTAAATCTATCTTTAAATTGACTTGCACGACCTTCTGTATTCACTTCACGGCGTTTACCTGTGTAAACCGGGTGTGATGCTGATGAGGTATCTAAGGTATAAAGTGGATACTCTTTACCATCTTCCCATACCATTGTTTTGTTTGTTGAGGCACAAGAGCGAATAACCCAACCTTGTTGTACAGAGGCATCATAAAACAGTACTTCACGATAATTTTCAGGATGAATCCCTTTTTTCATATTTTCTCCAGAATTTTGACAATAGGCTCATTAACCATAATTAAATTATGGGATATATATTATACGAAATTTTATTCTTATTCCATAACTTTTTTATGGAATTTAAAGAAAAAGTGAATTTTTAGATCTAGATCTGATTTTCATTTTTAAAATTATGGTAATCTAGCAATTATTCATTCATAAATTGTGAGGAAATATGAGCAAAAATCCTTATTTGATTGCCCCTTCGATTTTATCGGCAGATTTGGCGAGACTTGGTGACGATGTGGCAGAAGTGCTAAAAGCTGGAGCGGATTTAATTCATTTTGATGTGATGGATAATCACTATGTGCCAAACCTAACTTTCGGCCCTGCAATTTGTAAAGCATTGCGAGATTATGGTATTCAATGCCCGATTGATGTGCATTTAATGGTAAAACCTGTTGAGCGTTTAATTCCAGATTTTGCCAAAGCAGGGGCGAATTATATTACTTTCCACCCAGAAGCAACGGAGCATATTGACCGCAATTTACAGCTAATTTGTGATTTAGGTTGTAAGTCGGGCTTGGTGTTTAACCCTGCAACACCGCTGCATTATTTAGATTATGTGATGGATAAAATCGATGTGATTTTGTTGATGTCGGTAAACCCGGGCTTTGGCGGACAATCTTTTATTTCCTCAACCTTAGATAAATTGCGTGAAGTACGCCGCCGTATTGATGAGAGTGGCTATAATATTCGCTTAGAAGTTGATGGTGGGGTGAAAGTGAATAATATTGCGGAAATTGCCTCAGCAGGTGCAGATATGTTTGTAGCTGGTTCTGCGATTTTTGACCAGCCTGATTACCAAGCTGTGATTGAGCAAATGCGAGCTGAATTAGCTAAGGTTCGTTAAGCAGATCGGGAAATTTGAACTATCGCTATAGATTAAAGACAAACATAATGGTAGAATGGCGAAACTGATTACAGTTTTATTCTTGTGTATTGAAGTAGTCTGGTTAGACCTTTTTATAAAAGGTTGTATCTAAAATTATTTCGATTACACTAATTAACTCTCGCACTTATGCGATATTCACTATAGGAAAAACAAAATGAGCATTGAAGAACGCGTAAAAAAAATCATTGTTGATCAACTTGGCGCGAAAGCAGAAGACGTTAAACCAGAAGCTTCATTCATTGAAGATTTAGGTGCTGACTCTTTAGATACAGTTGAATTAGTAATGGCTTTAGAAGAAGAATTCGATATTGAAATTCCAGATGAAGAAGCTGAAAAAATTACTACAGTTCAATCAGCGATTGATTACGTTCAAAGCAATCAATAATTTGAATTGAGATGAGGCGACCACTAAGTCGCCTTATTTTTTTATCGCTATTTTGTTTTACAGATGCAATTATTCAAATGGTCATCAACTAATCCCATTGACTGCATAAACGCATAGCAAGTGGTTTCCCCTACGAAAACAAATCCTCGCTTTTTTAATGCTTTAGACATCGCCTTTGAGTTCTCCGTTCTCGCTGGAATGGCTTGAAGGGTTGGTACATCATTAATTTGTGGTTGATGATTTACAAACGCCCAAATAAAGTCACTGAAATCTTCGCCTTTTTCCTGCATCGTAAGATAGGCTTTCGCATTTTTGATAATGGCTTCTAATTTTGCACGGTGGCGGATTACCCCGGCATTTTGCATTAATTGATCGAGATCGGGTTCTGTCATTTGAGCGATTTTGACGGGATCAAATTGATGAAATGCTTGGCGATAGGCTTCTCGCTTTTTCAATACCGTAATCCAAGATAGCCCGGCTTGTTGTCCTTCAAGGCAAATTTTTTCAAACAGCTTGAGGCTATCAAATTCAGGTTTCCCCCATTCTTCATCATGATATTTCACATAAATATCACTACCTTCACACCAATCGCATCTTATTATTTGTCTATCTGTCATTTGCAAAATTCCAATAGAAAAAGACCGCTTGTAATTAGCTAAGGATACAAGCGGTCTAAAAAGGTAAAAATTTACCATTATTTTCTTGGTAAATAACGAGCAGGATCGACAGACTTACCTTTGTAACGAATTTCAAAGTGAAGTTTGTTAGTATTTGTGCCTGTGCTGCCTAAAGTACCAATCTTCTGACCTGCTTTAACGGTGTCTTGCTCATCAACATCAATGGTGTTGTTGTGTGCATAAGCACTTAAGAAATCATCGGTATGTTTGATGATGATTAAGTTCCCATAGCCTTGCAGAGCATTACCTGCATACACCACTTTACCTGCTGCCGCTGCACGCACATCTTGACCTTTCGTACCTGCAATATCTAAGCCTTTATTACCGCCTTCTGCAGATGAGAAGCCAGCAATAACACGCCCATTTGTTGGCCATTGCCATTTGATTGATGAAGCTGGTGCTGCTGTATTTGAACTTGATACTGAATTTGCCGTTGTTGCTGTAGTTGCTCGAATAGTAGAGCTTGTTGGGTTCTCAATTTGGCTTACTTTACCTGCTGAAGCTGTTACTGCTGAAACTGTACCGGCTGAAGCACGAATACCGCTATTCGCAACAGGTACTTCTGCATTGCCGGCACCTGCTTTTACAGGACCAGTAATGTTGCCATCAGATGCATAAGTTGTACCATTTGCACCTTGCTGATAAGTAATTTGCGGTTCAACAGGCACAGTAATTTTTTCCTCAACCGTAATGGTTTCAGTAGCCGATTTACCCGTTTTGATTTTTTGCCCAACATTTAATTGATAAGGCTCACTCATATTGTTGAGAGCAGCGATTTCTTTGACATCTTTACCCACAATATAAGCAATTAAGAACATTGTATCGCCTTTGCGAACTGTGTAAGTTGAGCCGTCATAGAAGCCTTTTTGAATTTGGTTATACATCGGTGCATTGTTAGCATCGCGAGGAATCTCAAAATTCTGATCGACTTTTTTCTCTACCGTTTTGGTTTTCTTCACGATTTTAGTCGTGGTTGTAGGCTGTGGAGGTTGCTCTGTAATCACAGGATTAGTGATAACAGGCTGTGGTACAGTCGCAATCGGCTGCGGTGTAGAAATAGGTTGTGGCACAGAAGAAACAGGCTGTGGAATTGTTTGCACAGACGTGTTCATTGAGCTTGGCATTGGTGCTGATTGAATATCTGACTGCCAACCACCATTTGAGTTTATTGTACCCACATTGGTATCTACAGGCTGCATTACACCTGGGCTTAGTTCATTATTGCCCGAAGCATTTACCACTGGTGCAGGATTGTTCGAGGAACAAGCAGCTAAAATAGCAGAAACTAAAGGTAAAAGAATAAATTGCTTTTTCATTAAATGATTATCCTAAATTATTTCATTTTATCAGGCATAGAAGTTGGCTTGATATCAGACGGTAAACTATAACTTCCTTGACTTGCTCCAGAGCCTGCAACAGGCTCTAATGTGCCTGAGGGTAATAGGTTCGGATCATCAAGATTGTCTTGTTTTGAGCTTGTTCCACAAGCGGTCAAAAATGCACAAGAAATTGCAAATGTCAAAAATGATTTTTTCATTCCATCCGCCTATTAACGCACACGCAATACTTGGCCCACTTTTAATGTAGCATTTGCATTTAAGCCGTTTAAGTTTGCAATATGGCTCGCACTTGTGCCTGTTAAGTAGCCGATTAAATAAAGAGTATCGCTTCTACCCACTGTATAAGAGCTATCGGTGTAGCAACCTTTGGTAATTTGTGAGTAAATTGGGGCATTATTGCCATCACGCACAACTTGGCAGTTGCCTACAGTTTCTACTTGAGAGCCATAGCTACCGCTTGAAACCGGCATTGGAGCAGGAGCTGCAGAAATCGGTTGTGGAGCTGAGTAAACAGGTTGTGGTGCCGGAACTGCAACAGGCTGATTCATTGAAGCAGGCATTGGTGCAGTTTGAATGCTATCCGCTGCTTGCCAGCTTGCATTTGCTTCTGTCATTTCTGAAGATGAAGTATTTGATTCACTGGAAGTATTTGAACAACCCACTAATGCAAAAGATGCAAGAGATAAAACAAAAAGTGATTTTTTCATTTTCTATTATCCTTAAAATTTTAGTTCAATAATTTATAAAGAAGATAGGTAACTACCGCAAGTAGGATAGTTCCCCAACCAATTAATTCAATAGAGTGGCGAATTCTAACTTCATATTTTTTTCCACCCCACGCAGAAAGTTTTGCAACCAAAATAAAACGAGCAAAACGAGAAATTGCAGCGGTTATTACGAATGGGAAAAATGCCATCTGTAATACGCCTGAACATACGGTAAATACTTTGTAAGGAATCGGAGAGAACCCTGCTAAAAATACCACTGCCACGCCCCAAGTTTCAAACCAATCCTTTGCTCTATCAAAGTTTGCTTGCATTCCCCAGTTGGCAATAACACCTTGCACCCAGTCGGTTGCATATAAGCCGATAAAATAACCGATAATACCACCTAACACGGAAGCAATGGTGGTATAAAGTGCATATTTAAACGCATTTTCTGGCTTTGCCATCGACATAGGAATCAGCATTACATCAGGCGGAATAGGAAAGAAAATTGCCTCAATAAAGCTGACGAAACTCAACCAAAATGCCGCAAAACGGTGTTTTGACCATTCCATTGTTTTGTCATAAATTTTTTCAAACAGTTTCATTAAAAATGCCTTTTAAAGTCGCAATCATTTTATGTGCGGTTATATCCACTTGGATTGGAGTAATAGACACACAATCTCGATTTAACGCATAAAAATCTGTGCCGTAGCTTTCATCAATAGGATCGCCTGTTACACCAATCCAGTAAACATAGGCATTACGGGGATCTTTCTGTTTTACAATTTCAGCTGCCGGTGATCTCGCACCTAAACGGGTGATCATCGTACCTTTAAGTTCTGAATAAGGTAAATTTGGCACATTCACATTTAAAACGTGGTTTGTGGGGAACACTTGGCTTTCCATTTTTACCAGCAAATCTAATACAACCTGAGCCGCAGTTTCAAAATGGTTTTCTCCATCTAAAAACGAGGAATGTTTACGTCCAACTAGCGAAACCGCAATGCTCGGTAATGGCAAGTGGCGACCTTCTAATGCCGCTGCCACTGTGCCTGAGTAAACCACATCATCGCCTAAGTTCGCCCCGTGATTAATGCCCGAAACTACCAAATCAAATTTTTCGGCAAATTTGCCATCAAATAAGCCATTTAAGGCTAAATGGACACAATCGGCTGGCGTGCCAGCAATTACCGCATAATTATATTCATCAAAACGATGTACACGCAGAGGATCAACTAGTGTTAAACAACTTGATGCCGCACTGCGGTTACGATCGGGTGCGATAATCGTAACAATATGCCCAGCATCTCGTAATGCTTTGGCTAAGGTTTGAATGCCGACAGCGTGAAAACCGTCGTCATTACTGATTAAAATTCTCATAATTTCCTTTAGATCTTACTGCTAAAGAGATACTAAGTATAAAAGTAGTCAATTCTAACAATTTTTCGACAATTTTTTTAGTCTAAAAGTGTAAAAAGCGGTAAGATTTTAAGAAAGTTTTGCAAATTGCAAAAAATCTAATAAATCTAACCGCTTGCTAAATTAAACTTCATTCTCTTCTGATAAAAGAATCAGCTCTCGTACCAGTCCTGTAGCATAACTGCCTGAATCTAAAAAGAATTTCAATCGTAATCCGTCTGTTTCAAACTGCCATTTGAGATATTGAGGCTTACACAGCATTGCTCGGCGAGCATTATTCATTCGCTCTTTTTTCATCAATGCCACTAAATCAGCGTGTTGCTCAATGATGGATTTCTCCGTTGGATTGCTTTCTACCTCAAGGGATTTTTCACCGATGAGAGGAGCAGTGAGTAACACATCGGAACTAGTTAAACGTGCTTGTGTTTCGGCAATATCTTCTTGTTTTACACAGAAAAAACTATTTGAGCCAGCCAGCTGAACATAATCATTCTCTAGCACTTGGTTTATCAAGCCATCAGCAATACGTTGGGAAACCACTAAATTAAACACTTCCGAGCGAGCAGCTGAAAGATAAAAACTGCGTTTTTTACGATCTTTTACGGTAATCTCGCCTTTTGCCCAACGCAGAGCTTGGGTTAAGTTATGTCCATCTCGCCCGAAGCGCTGTTCGGTAAAATAATTAGGAAATCCGACCGCTTGTATTTGCTGTAAGCGATGAATGAGATCATCGCTTTTTTTAACATCACGTAGTAATAATTCAAAATGATTACCTGCTAAAGAACCAATCCGAATTTTACGATTATGGCGAGTAACGGCTAACACTTCTACACTTTCACATTCAAAGGTGGAGAAATCGGGCGTTTCTTTGCCTGCCAAATGTAAGCAGAACCATTGCTCGGTAACGGCGTGGCGGTCTTTTAAGCCTGCGTAGCTCATCTCTCGTTCCGAAATGCCTGCAAATTTTGCCAATTTTTCACCAACAAAAAGGGTATTCGCATTCGTTTTACGGATTTTAACCGCAACAAATTCGCCTTCGCCAGAGAGTTCATAGCCTAATTCTTCACGCACAATAAAGTCGATGAATTCGGATTTTAAATGTCCGCTTTGTAATGGTGTACCCCAAATATATGCTAAATTCACTTTCACCTCGATAAAAATTTACCATTCATAGCCTATTTTAAAAGACAGAGATTTTTGATTTTGTCTTTTATTGCCTTTTAAAATGCCTGCATTAATGCGGGTATTCCAGTTATGGAACGATAAGGAAATGCCCATTTCTTGTTTGAATTGATTTCCTATTCCCTGTTCCAAATTCCGTGCGTTTATTTGGGTTTTCAATTTTCCGTGATTAACATTTAAGATATAACTGCTGATCTCAGGTGTAATTTTTACTTTGTTAATATCGAACGTTTTACTGATTGATAATCCTGCTTGATAGCTTACTAAATCCACTGAAGGCGTGTTTATGTTTGCCATAGGTAATGGGTAATTTACACTTGATAGATGGTAGTAGCGTACGCCCATAGTTGGTTTAATATTAAAACCTTGAACCGCCCAATACTTACTAATATTGGCTCCAACTACTACAATATTACGATTAAATTTAGCGGATTTATCCATATAAGTAACGGTATTTTGGGCTTTACCTAAACTTGTATCAATACCAATAGATATGCCATTTTTCCACTCTTTTTTACCATAAAGAGATAACATTGTTGTTGTCCCTTTACCATTGAATGATTGTTTAAAATCATTTTTTGATTGGGATTTTGATAGTATCGCCCCGATAACAATGTTGTTATTCAATACGCTCTCTACTCCTAGATGAGTTTGAGTTAGTCTCTGATTAAAATTGTTTATAGTTGAACGATAGGTGCTATCTGTTGTGCCAATCTTTGCCCATACTTTCTGGTTGTTTGTACTTGGGGAAATAATGGCTTTATCTACCTCAGTAGTTAAGCTGAGCAGGGCATTGATTTGTGCTGCTGGCTCAGAAACAAAAATCGTACTATCTTTGTATTCAGGCAGAGGCTCAGCAGTAACACTCTCACCTTTTTGTGTGGTTTCTACCAAACCTGTATATTCAGGTAGAGGATCAGCAGTAACACTCTCGCCTTTTTGTGTGGTTTCTACCAAATCTGTATATTCAGGCAGAGGCTCAGCCGTAACGCTTTCACCTTTTTTTGTAATTTCTACCAAACCTGTATATTCAGGCAGAGGCTCAGCCGTAACGCTTTCGCCTTTTTTTGTAATTTCTACCAAACCTGTATATTCAGGCAGAGGCTCAGCCGTAACGCTTTCGCCTTTTTGTGTGGTTTCTACCAAACCTGTATATTCAGGCAGAGGCTCAGCCGTAACGCTTTCGCCTTTTTTTGTAATTTCTACCAAACCTGTATATTCAGGCAGAGGCTCAGCCGTAACGCTTTCGCCTTTTTGTGTGGTTTCTACCAAACCTGTATATTCAGGTAGAGGCTCAGCCGTAACGCTTTCGCCTTTTTGTGTGGTTTCTACCAAACCTGTATATTCAGGTAGAGGGTCAGCGGTGACGCTTTCGCCTTTTTGTGTGGTTTCTACCAAACCTGTATATTCAGGTAGAGGATCGGCGGTGACGCTTTCACCTTTTTTTGTAATTTCTACCAAACCAGTGTATTCAGGTAGAGGATCAGCAGTAACACTCTCGCCTTTTTGTGTGGTTTCTACCAAACCTGTATATTCAGGCAGAGGCTCAGCCGTAACGCTTTCGCCTTTTTTTGTAATTTCTACCAAACCTGTATATTCAGGCAGAGGCTCAGCCGTAACGCTTTCGCCTTTTTGTGTG
>NZ_JBGTYY010000018.1:0-45503 GCF_041807705.1 Mannheimia kashgarensis | reverse complement strand
AACCGTTCAAAGTGGCGGTAAACGCCTGTATGCGTAAGCTTTTAACCGTGATTAATGCCATCGTCCGTGATGGCTCACAGTGGAATGCTCACGTGGTTTAATTAACGAATTTGTATCTTGCCAAATATTTTGGGGGATACAGTTGCTACAAATATAGAGACGAATCATAAACTTCTCACATTCTCAACTATACAATTCCCCCATTTTATTATATTGTTGTAGTAGTTCATTAATATGAAACTTTTCAGAATTTCATTGTCAAAGAAGAGCAAATCTTCTTTGATAAAATAAGGAAAATAGATGAAAACATTATTCAAAAAATCAGTATTCGGTTTAGCGTTATTCGGCTTAGTAGGCACAGCGTTTGCTGATGCACAATCGGTGGCAGAATTACAACGCCGTTTAGAGCAAGTGACCCAATACAGTGCGGATTTTGACCAAACCGTGCGTTCAAGCAAAGCAAAAGAGATCCAAAAAGGTAAAGGTAAATTCCAAGTAAAACGTCCAAACTTATTTAGAATGGATACCAAATCTCCACAAGAAAATTTAATTGTTTCTGATGGCAAAAATTTATGGTTTTACGACCCATTTGTTTCACAAGTTACGGTAAATACAGTGCAAGATGCGGTAAATAACACGCCATTTGTCTTATTAACCAGTAGTGATAAAAGCCATTGGGATCAATATGATGTAACCCAAAATGCGGATACCTTCGTATTAAAACCAAAATCGAAAAAGAGCAATTTAAGACAGTTTGATGTGCGTATCGACCAAAGTGGCTTATTAAAAGGATTCAGCACCATTGAACGTGATGGACAGAGTAACCTTTATGTATTGCGTAACATTACCACTGGCGGTGTTTCAAATGATTTATTCAAATTCACCGTGCCGAAAGGGGCTGAGTTAGACGATCAACGTGGTGGCAAGAAATCGAAAAAATAAGATGTGCAAGCGGTCATTTTTGGTAAATTTTTGGCTGAATACGACCGCTTGTTTATTAAGGAATATTTATGAAAGCCCTTTATAATCAACGAGATCCAAAAGAGTGGGAGCAGTTTTTAGCCTTACTTAAACAAGCAGTTTCAGAGGATAAATTAGAGCCATTTTTTTCAATGTTTTTGACTGCTGATGAAAGAGGCTCATTAGGTTTACGTTTGCAGATTGTCCAAGCATTATTAAAAGGTGAAGATTCTCAGCGTGAGATTCAGCAAAATCTAAATACCAGTGCGGCAACTATTACGCGTGGCTCAAATATGCTCAAAACCTTAGATCAAGATTTCCTGAACTGGGTAAATCGTAAAGTGAACGGTAAATAGTCAGATGGCAAAACGTAAAAGTCGTTTTTTAAGCTCGCTTTTAAAGAAAGTAGGGCTTTTTTTTATTCCTCGAAAAATCAGAGCCAAATCAGGTTGGTTGTGGTTTGGCTTTAGCCGTTTATTTACTGTAGGGGGTGTGTTTTTCCTTGTGCCGATGATGTTATTTTCGGTATTGCCTGTGCCATATTCCGCCTATATGGTACAGAAAAAAGTAGAAAATGTCCTGCAAGGTAAAACATACAACATTAAAAAAGATTGGGTAAGCCTTGATGAGATTTCTTGGCAGATGCAGATGGCGGTAATTGCGTCTGAAGATCAGAAATTTGAAAGCCATTTTGGGATTGATTTACAGGCGATTGAAACCGCATTGAAGCTAAATGCTAAATCAAAAAAAGTGCGTGGCGGCTCAACCATTTCCCAGCAAACCGTTAAAAATATGTTTTTATGGCACGGGCCGAGCTGGGTAAGAAAAGGCATTGAAGCCCCACTCACTATTTTAGTGGAATATGTTTGGACAAAGCCTCGCATTTTAGAAGTTTATTTGAACATTGCGGAGTTTGGGTACGGTATTTTTGGTGTTGAAGCTGCAGCTCAACATTTTTTTAAGAAATCAGCAAAAAATTTGAATTTGCAGGAAGCGGCATTATTAGCGGCCTCGTTGCCTAATCCAAATCTGTTTAAAGTGGATAAACCCGGACCAACGATGCGAAAACGCCAAGCGTGGATTATGCGTCAAGTTAGCCAGCTTGATGGTAAAAATTACTTAGATAGACTTTAATGAGAAGAAAGATGACAACACAAAGTAAAGCAACACTTGATACGATTCTATCTCACCGTTCGATTCGCAAATTTACCAAACAACCGATTTCAGAAGAGGTTTTCCAAACCCTAATTAATGCAGGGAAAGCCGCTTCAAGTTCTAACCATTTGCAATGCGTAAGCGTTATCCGCGTAACGGATAAAGACATTCGTGAAACCTTAAAAGCAGTTTCGGGTATGCAATATGTTGTTGATTGCGCCGAGTTTTTAGTGTTCTGTATTGATTTTAATAAACATAAACATCTTGTGCCGGAATCTCAATTAGAATGGGCGGAAGTTTCAATTATTGGAGCGGTTGATACAGGCATTTTTGCTCAAAACGTATTGTTAGCAGCGGAATCTTTAGGCTTAGGTGGCGTTTATATTGGGGCATTGCGTAATGATATTGCTCGTGTATCTGAAGCCTTAAATTTGCCTGAATACTGTGTGCCATTGGTGGGAATGTGCTTAGGCTATCCAGCACAAGATCCCCCTTTAAAACCACGTTTACAAAATAGCTTGGTCTGCTATACGAACCAATATCAGTCTTTAGATGAAGTCGAATTTGCAAAATATAACGAAAATTTGACCGCTTACTACCAAGCAAGAATTGGCGAGCCACAGCAATGGCAAGCTGCAATTCATAAAACTCTAAATAAACCTGTTCGCCCTCATATTCTGCCGTTTTTCAATCAGAAAGGATTATTGAAAAAATGAGATGGCTAATGCTATGCCGTGAGCCTCGTTTATACAGTTGCAAACGAATTAAAGAAGCGTGCCGTGAAAAAGGGATCGAACTAGATATTTTAGATCCTAATAGAATGCTTCTTGCTCTAAATAATGGTAAGTTTGAGGTTTTTTACCAAGAAGGCGAAAGTTACGATAAACATCGCCCTGCACCTGTGCTATTAACAGGTTATGATGCTATTTTGCCTCGTTTTGGCACAAGTAGTACGGAAATGGGCTGTATGGCGCTACGCCATTTTGAAGCGAAAGGTATTCCTGTTTTAAACCATTCAGAAGCATTCGCTTTAGCTCGAAACAAGTGGCGATCTTTGCAGAAATTAGCAGAACATAATTTGCCTGTTCCTAATAGCAATTTTGCAGGACACGTAGTTTCAGTTAAATCGCAATTAGAGCATTTTGAGTTTCCGCTTATTGCCAAAGTGCTGAATGGCTCGCAAGGTAATGGCGTGATCTTGTTTGAAAATAAACCCAATGCGGAAGCGGTGCTATCTACTTGTAGGCAAGTTCAAGAGTCTTATCTATGCCAACAATTCGTGAGCGAGGCTAGAGGTAAAGATATTCGAGCTTTTGTAATTGACGATAACGTTGTGGCGGCAATGAGTAGGTGTAGTGCAGCAGAAGATTTCCGTGCCAATATTCATCAAGGTGGAACAGCCAAACATATTGAATTAACTAAAGAAGAAATAGCATTGGCAATTAAAGCAACAAAAGCAATAGGGCTTGATGTTGCAGGTGTCGATTTTTTGCGAACCGAAAATGGGATATTTATTTTAGAAGTGAATGCAAGCCCGGGTTTTGAAGGCATTGAACAGGTAAATGAAGTTAATATTGCAGAAGAAATAGTCAATTATTTGAGAGAGAAAATCCGCAAATTGTCTTAATTTACGTTGCATTTCTCGCCAATTTCAGTAAAATACACGTTCGGCATATCTTTCGATATGCCGATGTTTTTCGGAAACAGCTGGGTCGCCTGCTGTTTTTTCTATTAACTGGGTCAAACCCATATTTAAGAGAATAAAATAATGTCATACAAATTTGAAGCTGAAGTTCGTTCGGCGCAAGGTAAGGGTGCGAGCCGCCGCCTGCGTCACAATGGTCAAGTTCCTGCAATCATCTACGGTGGTAGCAAAGAACCTGTATCAATCATCTTAAACCACGATGATGTAAACAACGCACAAGTACACGATGCGTTCTACAACGAAGTTTTAACTATTGTTGTTGATGGTAAAGAAGAGCAAGTTAAAGTACAAGCAATTCAACGTCACCCAACTAAACCAAAACTAGTTCACTTAGACTTCAAGCGTGTTTAATCCTTTATTTGCAAGGGTTTAACGCTGTTTTTCGTTCCGAAACTTTTTGCGATTTTATGATTTTTCAGGTCAATAAAATCAATAGTTTACAAAATAGTTTCGGAACGGATTTTAAGTGATTAAATGGCTCTTTTGTCTTTGGCAAAAGGGCTTTATTTTTAGGTGATTTCATCGGTAGGTTTGAGGATTTTGTCTTTTCTGATGTAGTGTTGGGTCATTCGTTTTGATGTATGCCCCAGTTGCTTTTGAGCTTGCTCATCGGTAGCGGAGAGTGAAATATCGGTGGCTGCTTTAGCTCGCATATCACGCATTTGTACCTTTCCGATTTCATCAGCAAGGGCTGGATAGGCTTTCATTGCTTTTTCTCTTATTTCCTTGAAATGGTCGCCTAGACTTCGCCGTTCTAGTTTTCTTCCCCATTTATTCGGGAAAATCCAATCGATTTCATCTTGTAGCCGTTTGTCTAGTATTTCCTTTAGTCGTCCGCTAATTTCAAATCGAACTTTCTTTCCAGTTTTCTGCTGAGTAATGTGCAGTATGCCGTCATAGATATGTGAGCGGTGGATATTACAAATATCAATCGGTCTTTGTCCTAGCAAGTACGCTGTTTCGATAATATCTGCCATTCGTTCATCAGCAAACTCATAGATTTTATCAAGAATGTAATCTTCCACATAAACCTCACGATATTTAGTTGGGAATTTTTTCACGCCTTGAGAGGGGCTTGGAAGCGTTGTATATCCCCACTCCCTTGCCATATTCCAAATCGTATTGAACAATCCCACCTCAATATTTGCAATCGCTGGCGTATCTTTTCGCCACTGCAAATATTGACTGATGTGTTTGGGTTCGATTTTTTCGAGTGGAGCAGGTGGATCACCAAAGAATTTGCATAACCAGCGAATGGCTTGTAAATTAGATTGCCGAGTGTTTTTGGCTTTTTTAGTAGGGACAATTTCCAACTCATAGCGTTTTACCACGTCAATAAATAAAATGATTGGGGATTTTTTGCTATGTTCAAAATTGAGTTTAGCTGCCTCTAGCACAGCTTCGTATTTATTTGTGCCGAGGGATTTTTCTTTACCGTTGGCAAGCACGTAGAAGTAGTATTCTATAATTTGTCCGTTCGCTCTTTTTCTGCGGCGGCAGAGTAGGTTTTGTGGCAATCCATTATTTTCATATTTTCGAGGGCGTGCCATAAGTGCCTCCTTCTTCATTAACTTACGCTTTAAGTGCATTTGATACCCAGTCAGAATCATTCGTTGCAATAGATTTACGCTGTTTAGTTTGAGCATAATCACGGCGGACAACAGGGAAACCATTTGCATTTTCTTTAAATGGAATGCCCATAATGTTGAGCTGTTTTTTGATCGGATTTTTCTGCTTACATTGTGTAATAAATTCAATCTCTTCACGAGAAAGGAAATCAGTGTAGATGTTCATATTCTCTCCTAAAATAAATCCCTCTAAATGAGGGATTGCGTTAAATAATCGTTAAGCCTTTGTCCTATCCACCGCATACAAGGCACAGCCATTATAACTTTTGCCATATGTAACCCTTGTGCGTTTTGCGTTTACTCTGAATGCAAAGGCTGATTTTTGAATGTGAGAAACCATCTTTACCTGCACTTGTCATTGAGGTGTATTTTTTGAATAATTTCCCGTCCAGAGTTATTGCGGCAACAGGAACTGAGCAACGCTCAATATTCATTTTTTTCATCCTTTCGGACTGCTTGCTAAAACCTCCAAGTCTTGAGCAATGCAACATATTTTCTGAGCGTGTACACCACTCTAAATTTTCAGGTCGGTTATTTGTTTTGTCTCTGTCCTTATGATTTACATGCAGATCTGAATAACCGTGAAAAGTTTCGCATACCAGTCTATGGATTAAATAGTCTTTTACTCCATTCTCATCTACAAGCTGAACTCTTAAATAACCATTCTTTAAAGGTCTAGGTTTTAAGATTTTGTTGCAAATTAAATTAGGACTAAGCCGCCTAAGCCTTTTGGCTGGTATTGCCTTAAGGTGGTTAGGGCTTTGTGGTAGTGAGCCTCTTCAAACGGATCGACCTCGAAGTCGGCTAACATCGGCTCAAGTATCCGCTTCATTACGCCAAGCGTGGTTTGATACTCGGTGGCGTGAGTGTAGGCGGTTGCCCCAAACGGCGAACCGATAGCACGCAACGGTTTTTCTAACGTAGCAAGTACTTCAAGGCTGTTATAGAGAGCGAACCACATTGAAGCGAAACGTAGCCATTCTTTTTTGGTTAGCTCCATTGGGATTTTAGGTTCGACAATCGGGGCGATTTGTGAACGTTCTGCTTTGCCGTTGAACCAGTAATCGTGTAAGGCTGCATAGCACTCTTTTTTGTATTTGATGAGTGTTTCTCTGATTTCGGGTTTACAACGTTTCACATCAATACCGAATAGCCAGCCGTTGAGGTATTCGATCGGGAGGCAGATCATTTGTTGATCTCCGCTGGTAGTAGGTACGGTTATGATAACCGTACCCATAGAAAGCACTTCATCTCGTTGAATACGTTGGCGTTGTCCGTCCCAGCATAAACCGATATTTTCGCAAATCGGTTTCATTGCGGTGTAATGTGTGCCGTTTTGCTCAAAGGTGATTAAATCTTGGTTGTTGAATGTGATGATTTGAGTTGATATTTGAGTTGTCATTTTGTAATCCTCGTACTATTTGTTGAAAACAAGCCACTTCTGACAGTGGCGTCGGGAGGTTCAGAAACCCCGTACAAGGTAAGGGCTGGACGTATTTCCTTTCGGTCTTGTATTAGTCGCCCTCCCGACATAGTCAGGATTACGGATATAAAAAAATCGCCTAGTGGCGATTAGTGAACTATCCGCCTTGTACATATTGAGGTTCTGACACCTTAGGCGGAATAGTAAGTTAAAGTTTGGCGATTGTCAAATAAAATTATTTTAATAAATACTAAAAAATAGCTTGCGTTTTATTTGGTATGTATTAAAATAATCTTGTTTTCGGAAAGGGTCTGAAAATGAAGAAGCCGCCCTTGAAGAGAGCGGCAAACATCAGGAACTGGATTATGTATCTTAAGTTGTTAATCCTAGTGATCTTAATCTTAATAAGCACGCCAGCTTATTAGATTAGAAAGCTAAAAGTCCTAGCAGAGAACGCCATCTCTGCTAGGCAGTTCCTAAATAATATAACGTTCCGTATTAAAAATCAACAAGGAATTGACAATGCAAACAGAGAAACGAGGTCGTGGTCGCCCTAAATCAGGTTTAACGCTTCAAGAATTACAAGCAAAAAGCGATGCAAAGCGTGGTGTGCGATTGAAGTCATTCAAGTTCCACGAAGATTTTATTGCTCAACTTGAACAGCTTGCAGAACAACACGGCATTTCGCAAACACAGGTAATCGTTCAAGCGGTTGAGCAGTTTTCAAAAGGGGCGTAAGCCCCTATAAACCTACCCTTCACTGTTCGATGTTTTTAATTAGTTGTTGCATTTCTTAACCCTCTCATTTCTTGCGTTTATGGCTATGCTTAATAATAATTGGCTTCAATTCTTGCTCGTGCAATTCATCTATCTGTTTGAGTAGGTCTTGCTTGTCGGCAACAAGTTCTTCGTTACGTCTAAGCAATGTATTATTTTGTGTTTCAAGATGGTTTATCTGCTCTTTTAGTCGATGGTTTTCGCAAGAGAGCTCATCAAACTTCAAGGCGACGAACTTTATAGATATCTCCTGTGATCGGTATTTTTTCCAATGGTAAAATGGGTTCAGGTTCATTTTTTCTTTCTCTCCAAGTAATGTTGGTAAATCTTTTCGCTGTTGGCGGCATCGGCAAGAATAAATTCCCTGCACATTTCGCCACGGTAGTTGTCCCACGCTAATTCCCGAAAGTTCGGGTATTGGGTAGCAAGAGCTTTTAAGCCATCACAAATATGCTGATACCGCTTTTCGCCAATGCCTTTTAGATTTTTTAAATGCTCTTCTTCCTGCCAGAACAACGTCATTAAATCGCTGATGTTGTGCTTTCGTAGCACACAAGCGGTCTGTTTTTGCAAAAAATTTTCAAGCGGAATGTCTTTAATTTCAGCTTCTGCGGTCGCCTTGATTTGAGTCATTTCATAATGAGTTTTGAGCCTGTCAGCATCAAACAGATGTAGCCAATGCAACAACTTTTCGACATCGCTTTCTGCCAGCTCGGTTTGATAGGGCAGAGCGATAAAAAAGGAGCTTAAAATATGCTCCTTGTTCACGTCGTTAATTTGTGCGGCAGTAAATTCATAAATCCATTGCTGGACTTGTGGGTCGTGGTAAATAAACTCATTATTCGCACTTTGCTGAGTGTGGGTGAAGTAGTTTTGCCCAAGTGGATTACGACACGCTACACCAGCGACAATCGTCCACTTGTGGGGCGTGAGGAAAGTTAGGCGGTAGTCGGTAAATCGACTAGGGGAGAGCCATTCGCCAGTTGGCACCGGTTTGTTGTGAAACACCCAAACTTTCCCCTCTTTGCCTAACCCTTGTGCCTGTATCAGCATTGTGCCTTGCTCAGCTACTCTTGTTGCCCATTTATCAAGTTTTTTGGGATTGTATTTTTTATTACGGGGCTTTTTAGCCATAGCTTTTACCTTGAAAAATCAATTTATTCAGTCGCTGGGTCTAAAATTCTACTTCTCGCTACTTCAATCAGTAGCTGATATTCCCGCTTCGTTTTCTCATCGTGAACTTCGGCGGATTTTGCTAAAAACTCTTCGACCGTGCCAGTAAAACAGCCTCTTGTAACAAGCAGACCGTCTTTACCGTTGTAAACGGTTAGTGTACCGTTCTCTGTGCCGACATTGCTCGCCCAGAAAATCATTTTTCGCTCGGAAATTACAGCATTGCCGCACACCCAAGCATTGCCGTACACCCAAACATTGTCGTACACCCAAGCATTGCCGCACACCCAAGCATTGTCGTACACCCAAGCATTGCCGTACACCCGAGCATTGCCGTACACCCGAGCATTGCCGTACACCCAAACATTGTCGTACACCCAAGCATTGCCGTACACCCGAGCATTGCCGTACACCCGAGCATTGCCGTACACCCGAGCATTGCCGCACACCCAAGCATTGCCGTACACCCGAGCATTGCCGCACACCCAAGCATTGTCGTACACCCAAGCATTGCCGTACACCCAAGCATTGCCGTACTGATCTAAGTTGCTCTCTTTTTCTATATACCCACCAAGTTCACCAGCTGCCACTAAACCAAAAGATATCAACGCTTTAATACGATAAAGCGTTCTGCCGTGGTGGTTGATTGTGTCGTCTTGGAGGAGTTCGTATTTCTTTTGGGTTGTCATATTTTTTTACCTATTAAAAAGCCCCTTTCGGGGCGGTTTTAAGACATTCTTTTCATTTTATCTATGTAAGCCAATATATCGCTTTCCAGATATCCTGTAGAATTTTTGCCTAGTTTGATTTTCTTCGGAAAGTCAGGGCGATAGCGTTTCGATTCCGGATACTGCCAGTCTTGAAATGTTGTTTTTCCTATACCTAACATTTTTCTAGCTTCATTGGGACGTATGATTCGGTCTTTCTTAAACGGTGGATTAACTGGAATGAATTTTCCTTCAGGAGTATCTATAGCCTTCCCTTTAGTAAGCCCTATAATTTCTTCCGGTGATTCATAAATTACAAAGGAATTTATTTCTAAGTTGCTTAGCTCTTCGTTAAAGATTCGCTGGTAGCTGTCAGTTGAAAATTGCAGTATGTATTTATTAAGGTTGTATGAATATTCCTCATCAAAAAATACTAAGCTGCCATCATATTTGTATTCGATTTCTAGGTGTTTATCGAAATCATCAACAACACAGCTTATTACGCCACAATTTTCCTCTTGCTCAAGTGATGGTGTGATTTTAGGGATTGAATATTGTTCATCAAAATAAGATTGAATTGCTAGAATGCGTTCGGCATTAATGTACACTTTTTCGAGATACACAGAATCAATGTACGGGATTCTTTCTCTATTGTCAGTAAATCTCGGTTCATTAATAAACCAAACAAAATGAAGTGGGATTAGTTTTGGCATTACATCATCTCCTGTATTAACTCATCATAATATCTAGCTGCAGCTTCCACTCTGTCTTGGATTTTGGCAATAATGGCTTCATCACGCTTGATCGTCACTGTGGTAAGGCGTTTTTCTTGTGGGATTTTCTCGACTAAATCCACCAGTTTATTCGGGTCTTCGTATGTGCCAATAAGGTCAAATGGTGTGGGGAATAACACAAAGTCGATTTGAGCCTCTTCGCATTCCCAAAGCCACATATAGCCCTGCATTTGGATGTCGTAGCCAGCTTTTTGGGCTTTTACTTCAGCTTCATCACGGAAGAAAGGATGTGTGCCGATGTCCCAACTGCATTTTGTATCGATAATCAGTCTTCGGCTTGGTACATAAATATCACACTCGCCTGAAATCCAATCGTTTTCTCGGCGTTCGGTGTTTTTCTTTAAGACTAAGCCACGAGTAAAGCCACTGAGTTTGATCGCCTGTTCTTCAAGCTGATTGCCTTTGTTTGTGTATTTATTGCCGTCAAAGGATTGATAGCCGAACAGGTCATATTTGGCGATTTCTCTGACCGCACTTTTGGCTGTGTCGGAGATTTTGCCAGCCTCTTTGTCAGCTTTGCTTTTCGGCTCGCTCATTAGCTGATGGAGCATTGAACAACGGGGTTTGAATTTATACATTTGATTGCTGTTCATTTTCTAACTTCTCCAGCTCCGCATATTGCTCTTTGTTGAACTCGTTACCTTGATCGCATAATTCTTGTAAGGTGACTTCTTTATTAATGATATTTTGTTTTAACATTTCAAAACGCTCATCACTTACAAATGCAGAAAATTCAGCTTCAATGATGTTATTTTCAGATTGCTTGCCGGTATCTTGGTTTTCCGCAATGTGTCTTTTATCTACATCATTTTCCATTTCAACGGCTCTGGCTAGCTGTTCCTGCATTGGCATTTTGCTCAACACATATTTGGTTGCTTTGCCCATATACATTTCCAAGTTCCAAAGTGAATAGGGGGAGTAGCTACCGTTTTTCTTGCTTGGGCTGACACCAGCAATCTGTTGGATTTTGCCGATACTAACAAACTTATGAGAGACCTCGCCATCTTCCTTAGTCGAAACCAACACGCCTTTTAGGTGGCTTTCCACCCATTCCGGCAAGTGGTCTTGTTGTGCATCTAGGTTTGGGATATGCTTGACAGTGGTATCAAAGCCGTCACTGAAAATCTCAAATTCGTCACAGTCGTAAATAGGCGTAACATTCAGGCGAATACCAGCACGTTTGGCAAGTAATTGCCAGCCTTTATAGCCAATTTGAAATTCAGCGTCTTTCTTATAGCGGACGATGTAGGCAAGCCCCATATTTTTATTGAGCGATAAATCTAACTCCGCCGCCTGCAATCCTGATTTCACAATGCTTTCCGGTGAACAGGTGGATAGCGTGCCATCTAAGGATACATTAATAAGTGTTGCAGAAAATTTTTCTCGTTTCACCGGATCGCCAAGTAGTTGCATAATGCGATTTTGCGTAGCTTGTCCGGTAATTAAATTTTTAATTTTGGTTTGACGTTCTACTATTGGATTTTTAGCTTGCTGTTGCTGATTTGCAGTTGTCATTTTCTTACCCCTAAATTTCATTTCTACGTTTGTTCTGTTCGGCTAGGTAGGCATTAATTGCGTTACACCAGCCATCAGAACCGGCTAGGATAGTAGCGACGGTTTCAAAGCCGTTGTTTTCTAGCAGTTCGATAATGTTTTCTTCAGCCAAGATGAAAGCCTCTTCGCTAGGATCTTCTTTTGGTTGAAGTGAAGCATTTGTATAGTCTTCGTGTCCTATCATCACACTTTCTCCTAAATATGCTCCAGCATTGTTGCAAGAGCGGCGGGTTCCACTTCAAAATCCCAGTACATTTGACTAAGTGCAGTGCTGGTGTCTGATTTTTGGGCGATATACACCCCCTTGCGGTTATTCGGTAGTATTTCTTTCGGAAATAACAGGATATGGCAATTATCTAGGCTGTAAGGTTTATCCTTTTCCTTGATAAGGAATACACAATAAAAATCAGGAGGATTATCACTTTTAATACGGAAAGCGTATTGGGGCGATCTGGCGTTTTCTTCACTTCCTGTTTTTAATGTGCTACCTTTAACATCAACGGTTTTTCCATTGATGACAAAATCATAATTTGGATTGCTGGTCTGATAGTGGCGGTTCATATCTAACGCATTACCAACCAACTGCCTAAACTGTTCCTCTGCCCAGTCGCCTAAGTTGGTTTCTACCTTATCTTCTTTGTAGCTTTGCCAGTTTGGAGATAACCCAAGTTGTTCTATTGTTTTCGCACATAGCCATACATTTAACCCCACATCAGCAACAATAGCTTTTAAATTACCGTTGTTGCGATAATAGCTATCTAACACCCGATATTGCGTGGTTTCATTTTGTCTGATGAAACCGTGATGTTTGAGAGTGAGATAAACTACGCCGGCACGCAGATTTAAGGCTTTAGCAAACCGGGCTACATCATCGTAACTTTCATATTCAGCCTTTGCCATTTTGAGCAAGGCTTGTTCTTTTTCTTCATCGGCAATTACTCTGTATTTAGCAACAGGTGGCGGTTCTATGGGTGCTTTCGGTATTTCAGGCTTTATGCTTTCTTCCGCTTTTTCTTTAGCAGAATAAAAATTCTTCACGCTTTCTCTTTTTTGTTTGATTGTGTTATGTAATTCGGCTTGCAGTATCTTAGCTGTGGTGATTTCGGATTTCATTTCGCTGATTGGATTAAGCATTTTTCACTCCTAAGGCTTTAGGTGGGTTAAAGCTCAGTAACGTACCGTCTTCAATATCTAAATTCTTCTGTCCGTAGTAAGCTTTTAGCTTGGTAGCATCAAGCTGAAGTTGAGCCAATTCAATGACGGTTCTTCCTAGTTCATTCACTCTTTTGGCTTTTTTGGTGTTTAGTTCAAGCTCCTCGTTTGATTCACTCGACATCACTCTTTCGATGGCATCAAATAAATGGTTGTTCAAGTCATAAAGTCCGTTTTTCATCACGTTTTCTCCAATTTGATTCGTTCTGTAACCTTAAACTCGCATTTCTCCGGCTTACAGTTGCCGGTAGGTACGAGTTCTTCGCCATCACTGCATTGCATTAGTAGGCTGATTGCAACCATAAATAGCAGGGCGGATAAGCCGTATTTGATTAGAGGCTTAAGCCAATTCAGCATTTTTTGCTCCTTGTGTGCGTTTTACCATTTCTGCTAGGGAGTTGAAGAAATCCGCTTCAATAGTAATGGTTTTGGCGTTAGCTCGTCTGTCTAGGTGCAGGCGAATATTGCCATTGCTATCGACGAAGTAGCCATTTAGTCCGTAAGGTGTGAATGGCTTGCGTTTTAGTTTTGATGGCTTAGGTTCAACCTGTTCAACCTGTTCAACCTGTTCAACCTGTTCAACCTGTTCAACCTGTTCAACCTGTTCAACCTGTTCAGGCTCTTCAATACGGTCTAAGATATTGTTAAATACGATAGGCTTACTGCCTCGAATTTCGGGGAATTTTGGAAGACTTGCACCTTCAATGTTATTAAACTCTTTAATTTTCTGATTGAGAGCTTTGATCGCATTGGTTTCTGCCGTCATTTCAAGTGTTTGAATTTCTCTCTTACCGTTTACAATCACTTCACCAAAATAACGTTTTGTGCCGGCATTTTGTAAAATTCGGATAGTGTAGCTTTCGATTTTCATTTCAACAGTTCCTTAATCTGGTTGATACGGTATTCAATTACCTCAAGCATTCCGTCTTGCTTCTGTTTGCGTTGCTCAAGGTTAAGTAATTCAGCTCGTAGGGCTTGGCGGTCTATGGTAAATTGCATAAAGGTTGGCATAATATCGTTCCTTTTTGTTATGCGGATTATTTAACCACTCACCGCCTCGTGGTATATTGCTGTTTCCACACAACCAATATAGGAGAATTAAAAATGTCAAAATCAATGACTTATCGTGATGCTCTTGAATTTGCTTCTCGTCTTATTCCTTCTGAATCTGCGGCAACAGGCTTGCCTTATGAGCAGAGACGGAAGGAGTTAGTTACAATGTTGTTTGAGTATGCTGATAACATTTGGGAGGAGTATTACGAGCGTTATCCTCTTGAAGAGGAATAGACTTCATTGGTGGCTCAAATTTGAAACGGTGTGCTTCAAGCTGTTTTAAAATTTCGCGAGTAATATGATTATGCTCTATGGTTGCTAAGTTGCTTTTAATGGGTAATTCAAGGGCATAATCGGTATAAGTTACGCCATCAACCTCTACTTTAAATGTAAATTTAACGTTCATTTTTCGTTCCTTTTTTAGTCAAAAATCTGAATTTTGGGTGTAAAAAGCCCCTCCGCTGAATGTTACGGAGTGATTACGCAGTTGAGCTGCGGAGGGGAAAGGGGATTAGAATGTTGGCTTTTTGAATGTTGGGTCAAAATTCCGAACGTGTTTCAGCACTCGCCAGTTTGTCATCGGGTCGCAATCAAATTCTTTGGTGATACGTTCAAGAATTTTATGTGCCGATTGTGCAGTGTGGCTATATTCAAAACCTTGTCCGTAAATTTCGCCAGCCATATTTGAGCCGAGTTTTTGAAACATCGGGTAGATGTAGCGGAAAGTATGAATGCCCCGCACGAAAGCGAACCAAGCCCATACTAGGCTTTGGAGTTCATCTTCGGTAAATTCAAAGGTGTATTTCTTTTCAGGCAGTGCAAGCGGTGCGATTTGTTCCACTTTTTGCAAATTCGTGATGAACGCCATTACGTTGCCGAATTGGTCGGCTGGGAGTTGGTCGTACTTGGCGACGTGGAAAATCACTTTGATTTGGCGGTAGATTTCTTGCCAGTGTAGCCCGGTGCGGTGGTGTGCTTGTTGCACCGCCGATTGAATAGCCTGTTGCTGTTCGGGGCTGATAACTTGGTTACGTTCTGCTTTACCTTTGAACCAGTAATCGTGTAAGGCTTGATAGCACTCTTTTTTGTATTTGATGAGCGTTTCTCTGATTTCGGGTTTGCAACGATTAACATCAATGCCGAAGAGCCAGCCGTTGATATATTCTATTGGTAAGCAGATCATTTGTTGATCGCCACCGTTTGTAGGGGTTCTTATGATAAGAATACCCTGCGAAAGGATTTCATCTCGTTTGATCCGTTCGTATTGAGCGTGCCAAGTCAAGCCGATATTTTCGCAGATCGGTTTCATTGCGGTGTAATGTGTGCCGTTTTGCTCGAATGTGATTAAGGCTTGGTTGTTGAAAGAAATGGTTTGAGTAGAAATTTGAGTTGACATAGTCGTAATCCTTAGAGTCTATTTGTTTAAAACAAGCCACTTTCGACAGTGGCGTCGGGAGGTTCGAAAACCCACTCTAAGGTAAGGGCTGGACGTATTTCCTTTCGGTCTTGTATTAGTCGCCCTCCCGACATAGTCAGGATTACGGATATAAAAAAATCGCCTAGTGGCGATTAGTGAACTATCCGCCTTAGAGTATGAGGTTTCGACACCTTGGGCAGAATAGTATTAAATGAATTATTGTTTGTCAAGTTGATCATCAAAATCTACTTTTGGGATAACGAAGAACAAGACTCGCTCTTCTGTGTAATCAACCTTTTCAACAGGGGGGATATTGTCAATATCGTAGGTTTGATTATCCCATTTACCTTTACCTTCTAACGAGACTTTCTTCACAAAATCTATCTGCTTTGCTTCCTCAATTTTATCCAATGACCATAAAATAGATCTTTCAGTATGCAGTAGATTTTCACAAAATCCTTTTGGGTCAAAATCTAAATGCTCAACATCAATAAAACATTCGATAATTTCTTTTAAATACTTCGCTCTGGTGTTGAGGTTTAAGGCTCTTTTTTCTTCCAATGAAAGAATGTTTTTGCTGTGTTTTAGTTGGTTATAAATGAGTTCATTTGCTAGAAATGAAATTTTTTCCTTTTTTATAAAAGGATATTCATTCAAGGCATTTTTTACTCTTTCTATTAACCGTTTTTCGAAGTTAATTTGATATTCGGATGGCACTGGCTCGCTTATATGAAATTTAGTGGCAACAACTTCTGTTTCGAATTTTAAATTTAAACTGATTTCCTCTTGCTCTTGTTTATCTTTTTTAAAGAGCTTTGAAAATATTGACTTAAACATAACAAACCCACGTTCAAGGTACTAAAAAAGCCACTGAATGAGTGGCTTACCTACTTTCTGTTGAAAGTGCGGTTATCTTAATCCGAAGTTTGGCGGTTGTCAAATAAAAAGCCTCAATAATATATGAGGCTATTCAGATTCCCATTTCGTTGCAAGCCATTCAAATTCACAAAAGAGCTTGTTGTTATTGTTGTTGATTCTGCGAAGCTCCATTATGTAGGGCTTGAGCGTGTTCCAGTCTTTAATGACACTGCTTTTGCTCATTCGCTTATATACCGCTTCATCAAATAAGTCTTCCTTGATACCAACACAGATAAATTCAATCGCATTAAGCACATCTAAAACAATGAAATTCTGTCTTTTTTGCTCTGCTGTGGCATTTTTATCATTTAATGCACACGCTAGAACAGTAAGGTTTATACCGCTATCACGCATAGCCATATAGGCTTTTCTGCGTTTACGGTAGTATTCGTTGCTGTTATTGCTGATAAGGAGTTCAATGGTCGATTTTTGCTTATGTTGCTTGCGAAGCTCTTTAAGCTGAGACCACGCAAAAAAGGCTAAGTACCCAGTAAATAAACAAGTACCTAGCCCGACTATTGTGTTCAGCTCTAATTTATTTAAAAGCTGTAAAAGGTAATCCATTAAACCTCCCAGCCCTCATTAGCAATTAATGTAAAGTTAGCTAAATTTTTCATATTTCACTCCTAGATGATGAAGATTATTGTAACTTAGACGAAAAAAGCCTACTCAAGTTCCCTTGGTAAGCTGTTTATGGTCTAAATTGTTACTAAAGAACGAATGATTACTGTCACTAATCGTTAGGCGTAATATTAATCTGACACCGTTATGCTGTCAAACATTTTAACCGCTCTTTTTAAGTTGTAGCAGTTACACAACTTAGCCATTCAAAACTGCTCTACACGGTAGGTTTCCACTTCGTAGGCTCGTCATCGATGATGTGCGTAAAGCGGTTTTGGATGGCGACCGCAGAGAGATTCGAACTCTCGACCCACCGCTTAGAAGGCAGCTGCTCTATCCACTGAACTATGCGGTCAAAGTACCGTTGCTTAACCCCAACGGCAGGGCTTACTTCAATCAAAAGGAGAATGATGGCTAACCATCTCTAACAACTCTCTAGTACATTCGTTTCGCTGCCTAACGCCGACTTTAGAAAACATTAAAACTAAAACGGGGTTATTTGGCTAACTCTTTGTTGAGAGCTGTTAGAGATGGTGGCTCTTTTTATACTTGTGAGCCACCGGGCAAGTAGTGCATTCTGAACCAGCGTTTGTGCTTCCCGATTCACTGCCGGTGCTTAACGTTTCCGCTGGTTCTCACATCGCTTGGTTCGGGCTTTCGTTCCGTCCTGTTGATACCATCTCACCATCGGGCAAGCGGTGTGTTTTTGATTAAATTGTTAAAGAGCATTGAGCCGTAGCTCGTTTTGATGGGTGTATAATACCATTTGTATTCTATTTGTAAATACTAAATGTATTATTTATTTTTAAATTAAATACATTTAGTATTTAAACTGTTGATTTTAAAGAGAAATTATTTTTAGAAAAGTTGATTGATTGCTTGTTTTTTAAACAGAATGCATAGAGAGAAAGGAGAATTACACAGGAATACACTCGAAATATCTTGCCTTACTTATTTTTTGTGATATATTTATATCACATTTGTTTAGTGGGTATCATTATGATTAAGAGTTTCAAGCATAAAGGCTTAAAACAATATTTTGAAAAAGGGATAACAAAAGGTATTCAGCTTAATCATCAGCGTAAAATCGATGGTATTTTAGATTTGATTGATTCAGCAGAAAGTATTGATGAATTTATATCTTTTTACCAATGCCACGAGCTGAAAGGAAATCGAAAAGGCGTTTATTCTATGACGGTTAATGGCAATTGGCGGATTACATTTGAATTTGTAAATGGCGATGCTTATATTTTGAATTATGAAGATTATCATTAGGGGGAGTTATGCGTAAACCAGCACATCCAGGTCAAGTTTTATTAGATGGGTTTATTGAACCAAATAACATCAAAATTAAAGAATTAGCAGATCATCTTGGGTTTTCTCGTGAAACTTTATCAAGAGTATTACACGGCAAAACACCAATGACTGCAAATTTGGCGTTAAGTTTAGAAGAAGCAGGAATTAGTACGGCTAAGTTATGGCTCAACTTACAAACCAAATATGATTTATGGGAGTTAAAGCAGCAACGTTTAAGCTCTGTTATGCCTTTTCATTTTGGTAGAAATTATGGAGAAACTGCTCACGCTTAATAATGCCCTCTTCGGAGGGTTTTATTGTTCTTAGGAAAAGAAAACCGCCCGTAGGCGGTTATTTTATTAGTGAGGGAGAATAGTAAAGTGTTGATTTAGCTTACCATAGGCTTTCTCAACAAATTCTACTTTTGTGGAATGATTAAAATCTAATAGGCGATCTATCTGTGGTAAGTGTACATCTAATCGTCTTGCCATTTCTGCTTTGCGTACACCTTGTTTAATCATTTCATTTAAGAGAAATACTTTCATTGATTGCAGCACGGTAAGATTAACCGTATGTTGTCCCTCTTTAATTGGGCTTGGCATTGGTATTTCTCGTCTATCATCAAAATAGAATTCAAGGGCTGTGGCTAAGCCATCTTGTGCTTCTAATAGGGCTTCTTCTAAGTCCTCACCTACGCTTGCCATTTCAGGAATATCAGGGCAAGTAACAAGATATGTGCCGTTATCATCAGGGGTAATTTCAACTGGGTAGCGTAACATATAAACTCCTAGAAAAGCCCCTCTTTCGAGGGACTTTGTTATTTAAGATCTAAGTCTTTCTTAATCTTATTTACTAAACCTGTACCAATTCTTTGCTCCCGTGATAAGGAAAAACCGATTGTTTTCCGTTTAGTGTTACCTTTCGATGACTGCCTCGCCTATGGTTTTCAATTTCGCAACCTTGAGCAAGTAAGTACCTCAGGAACTCGCTGTATTTCATAAGATACCTCCTTATCAAAACAGCAAAGAAATAATACAACATTTTTGTTGTTATTGCAACATTTTTGTTGTGTTTTTTTTGTGGCAGAAAAGAAAACCGCCACGAGGGCGGTTTATTCAAGGAATATTATTTTATCTTTTGAATTGTTGTAGTAACAGATCGAGTTTATTATCAACCCCATCTATTTTCTTCTCCATATTGCCTAGTCGCTGCTCAACATTGTCTAGTCGTTGTTCGACATTATCTAATCTAGATTCAACTTTAGTGAGGCGAATATCAAGATTTTTGATATTGGTCTCTACTTGGACAAACTTATCATCAATTTTCGAGAATCGAGCTTCAACTTTGGTGTCAAGGTGTGAATATACTGTCCATAATGCAATTCCAGCAGTAACTACTAATGCAATGAGTGTAGAGCCACCAGCTTTATAAAAAGCCTCTTTCGTCAAATAATTTGACTTGATTTCTCTTACATCGCCTTCAACTTGTCTTAATCGAGCATCTAAATTCACTTCTTCGGTCTCCTGATAACTAATTTGTGAATTATTATGCCCGCCGTATACTGCATTTGCAAGTAAGGATAGTATGATTGCATCTTTAGGATCATTTTGAATCATTGGTCTATTCATTTTGTGAGCCCTTAATCCATTCTAAAATTCTCTCTCTGTCGAAAAAAAGCATATTATTACAGCAAACACAAGTGACAATAACGGCTGTTCTCGCTTTTTGGTCTAACCAATATTTTGTTCCTTCCCGTTCATTGAAATGCAAAGAATGAAATTCAGGAGCTGCAAATTTCATAACTTCATCAGGAGATGGCTCTATTCGGTATGGAATGGTTGGAACACCGATAATTTTCTCTCCGCATAATTCCGTAAAAGTGTCATAGCCATCGTGTAAATAATGTTCTTGGCTATTACAAATAGGGCAAGTTAAATTCCGCCCAGTACGTTGCGTGATAAAATCCGCAAACTGTTCAGGTTTAATGCGTTTATTATTCATTTTAACTTCCTTTCTACCCAATAAAACAACCGCTGGCTACAAATAGCTCCGATGCTCAACTGCCACGCCGATAATGCGAATATCTTGTTTCATTGAGCTGAGTGTCGGGAAGTCAGGGTTAAGGGGGATTAATTCAAAATGAGGGTTGCCGGATTCAGACCATTCGCCTAATTCTCGGTAACGTTTTAAGGTTGCTTCGCCTGTGCCATTGACCGCAGCAACATAATCGCCCGGGTGAGGACGTTTGCGAATATCAATTAACACCAGATCGCCTTCACTAAATTTAGGCTCCATCGACATTCCGGAAATTCTTAAAAAGAAAGCGTCCGGTCCGGCATCAACTTCAGTATCAATATAGTCATAGCCCTCCGAATCTTTGAAATCAAAGGCTTCTGTCCATAAACCCGCTTGTATATTGCTGATCAACGGATATGAGTTCGATTTTGTCGGTCTGGCAAGCTGAACATTTGTATCAAAATCCTCAATCGTTCCATCTCCGTTTAGAATGACTTTCTCTACGCCTGTTAAATTAATCATTTGAGCAACTTCATTTACATTTGGCATTCTTCTGCCGGTTAACCAATGCCCTATAGCCCCTTGGGTCTTTCCCATTGTTTCTGCAATGTCATCTTGTCTTAAATTTTGTGCTTGCATTTTTTCACGCACATATTGATTCCACGGTTTTTTCATAGACCACCTACCAGAATAAAAATTATCAAATTATTACTGATTGTATTAAATTATCAAAATACTATATGTATATTTATCTTGAGTTAATAAAATACATAAGGTATTATATTTAGCGTTTAAATACAGGAGCTAAAATGAACAGAATTGCAGAGTTCAGAAAAGCTGCCAACTTAACCCAATCCGAAGTCGCCAAGCTAATAAACAAAACTCAAGGTAGCGTTGGGCATTACGAATCAGGATTGAGAGAGCCGTCGCTTAGTACAGCAAAAAACATTGTGAAAGTTTTTAATGATCACGGAGTTTCTTGCTCACTTGATGACGTTTTTCCCGTTGGCAACTAATTTACCCCAAGAGGCTTGCAATGCCACGCAATGAATTAACGAAAAATGCAAGAGCGATTGCGGATTTGATTTATCGAAAATCCGCAACGGTGACGCATAAGAAACTAGCAAGAGCAATCGGACTGAGTGAATCACAATTTAGCCGTACATTTGCAGATAATGTGGAAATGGTGGCGGTGATTATTGATTACTTAGATATTGAACTTGCGGATAAAGAGGAGTTAGCAGCCTTAAAACTGCTGGCGAGTAAATATTTTGAGCAATAAAAAACCACCGCTGTAACGGTGGTTTTTTACAAGGAGTTACCTTTTGAAAAATCAGCGTAATGATACACAAAAAAGCTCCTTATGGCAAGAGTTTGAATATCGAAAGCGGTTAAAAAATCTGATTGAGAGTGGTTTATCCGTCGCCGAAATTGAAACCCGTTCACAACAAATTTATAAGGAGCTGAAAAGTGAATGCACAACCGAAGCAAATTAACCCAATTTTAAAACTGCACCCTAAACAACCAGAGGCAAAGAAAGTGAATGTTGATGATGGTTATACCGCAATCCCCAATGAGTTACTTGATGCAATTCTAGAATTTGATTTTAGTAATGCTCAGAGAAAGGTGGTATTCGCCGTTTTACGTAAAACACTTTCTTGGCATAAGGAAATGGATTGGATTTGTAATGAACAGTTAGCAGAAATAGCAAATTTGCCAGATATTAGCAAAGCAAGCAGAACAAAAAATGAGCTTTTACGAATGAGGGTATTGGTTCAAGACGGTAAAAAAATAGGTGTAAATTTAGTCATTTCTGAGTGGAAAAACGAAATTGTACAAAATGACAAAATTGTACAAAACAACAAACAGAATTGTACAAAACGACAAAAATTTTTGTATGAAACGACAACCACAAAAGAAACTATTACAAAAGAAAAAATAAATAATGAATTTACTAACGTAAATTCTGTGCAACAGCCCGAGACCTCTTTGCCGAAAAAAACAAAATCTGAGCCGGTCGATTATCAAGGCGTGATGGAAGAATTTAATCGTGCGGTGGAAGATACGCCGATTCCGCAAATTCGGGCGATGAGTGATGAGCGAAAGCGATCGGTTCACGCATTGGCAAAAATCTTGCGAAAAGAATTTGGCGGCTACACAAGGCAACACTTTGCCGATTACTTCAATGATTTTGTCCGACAGGCGAGTAGCCGAAAAGACAGATTTTATTTTGGCGGGCTTGATGGCTCGGCTTGGGTAGCAAATTTCGGCTACATCATTCGTTCGAAAACGTTTTATAAGACTTGGGAGGATTCGCTATGAGCCAAAATTTGAAAAATATCACTTACGAGGTTGAATATTTGCTGGTTGGGGCGTTGCTGAAATCCGGTCTTAACTCGAAAGCTAGGGATGTATTGAGCTGGTTAGAACCTGAAATGTTTGCCACCTTTCAGCTTGGGGCGATTTACGAGGCGATCCGCAAGCAGGCGTTGAAAGATAACGTGATCGATATGCTGTTACTCAATACCGACTACGGACAAGATTTTGCTACGTTGGCAGAGATAATGAAAAACACGATCAGCGGTGCAAACTTAGACGGCTATGCGGAAAAAGTCCGGCAATATCATCAACGCCGAGAAGCTCAGCGAGTGTTTTTAGACGTTGCAGGTGAGTTGCAAAATGCCCGAGGCGAGCAGTTAGATGCTATCACTTCAAGCGGTTTGGCTCACCTAAGCAAATTATTACAACGTGGCGGAAAAGTGAAACCGATTGATATGAATGATTTGCTCGAAGGTTATTTGGAATTGTTCCAAGAACGTGCAAAACCAAGTTTTAAAGAGCGTTTGTTGTTTACCGGCATTGAAGCGTTGGATAAAAAACTAGGCGGCGTTAACGATACCGATATTTGCATTGTAGCAGGACGTGCCGGCAACGGTAAAACCGAAACAGCCATCACGTTTACCAAAAACATTATCGAGAATAACGGTTCGGTGCTGTTCTTCTCGCTGGAGATGAGCAAAGAGCAGATTATGGATAGGCTGATTGCCAGTGCAAGCGGTGTAAATTCGGTAAAACTTCGCAACCCGGAAATGATGAATGATGAAGATTTTGCCCGAATGGGAACGGCGATTCAGCCTTTACAAAATCAGCAGTTATATATTGTTGATAAAAGCGGATTAACAGCAGAAGAGATTGTGGCGATTGCAGAGAGCCATATTCAAGAGTACGGCAAAGTGAGTGCGGTAGTGATTGATTATATCGGTTTGGTTCGACACGGCAAACTAGACGGCAAAATTAACCGAACCTATCAAATCGGTGAAAGTATGGAGCGGTTTAAAACTTTTTGCAAAAACAACCACACGCCGATGATTTTATTGGCACAGCTTAACCGCAATGCAGATGGCAGTCGCCCAACCAACGCAGATTTGCGAGACAGTGGCAGTCTTGAACAAGATGCAAGCCAAATCATTATGGTGCATAACCAACGCAACAAAGACGGCGAGCCAGCCCCCTATACAGAATGGATTGTTACTAAAAATCGCTTTGGAGCAAATGGCTCGGTTTATATGCAATTCCAGCAGGGTAGGTTCGTAGAATGCGATCAGGCGGAAGCGAGGGAATATTTCCAGCCAAAAGAAACTAAAACATCATCAAACAAACGCTATGGAGCAATGCAATGACAGATTTTGATAAAAATATAAAATACAAAATTATTTACGCAGATCCGCCTTGGAAGTATAAGGATAGTAGCTGTAATGGGAGTGCAGAAAACCATTACACAACAATGAATATCAAAGAAATATGTGATTTACCCGTCCAAGATATTTCAGACAAAGATTCTATTCTGTTTTTGTGGGTTACTTACCCTATGTTACCTGAGGGCTTAAAGTTGATTGAGGCGTGGGGGTTCAACTATAAAACAATAGGGTTTCAATGGGTGAAGACAAATAAGAAGAATAAGAATTCTTTTTTCTTTGGCTTGGGACGATGGACTAGAGGTAATACCGAATGCTGTTTAATTGCAACAAAAGGAAAGCCATCGAGGGTAAGCAATAAAGTGAGCCAATTAATTATTGAGCCAATACAACATCATAGTAAAAAGCCTGACATTGTCAGAGAAAAGATAGTTGAGTTGATGGGTGACTTGCCAAGAATAGAGTTGTTCGCCAGAAATAAAACCCAAGGTTGGGATGTTTGGGGGGATGAGGTGTGATTGTTTCAAGCTATTGTTACCCAAAGTGCGGTAGGGTTTTATTAAAAAGGTTGGCGGTTGTGAAGGATAACGAAGGTTGGGATGGTTTAGATGATTACTTATAAATGCCCTAAATGCAACGGAGAGCTTGAGGATTTAAGTGTTTATGACGAATGGGGTTGGTTTTTAGATGAGCCGTATCGTTGCAACGGACACTATACAGGGCGGTTTCCGAATATCAGTCGAGATAGCACGCTAAACCGCACGAAATCCTGTGGCTACTTTAGCAAGGAAGAGGTTAAGAATGGCTAAATACCAAATGACGAAATTGCCGGGTGGAGTGTTATCTCCGGCAAGTGAAGCGGACGAAGAGAGCTTAAAAGCACTTAAAAATCACGAGCTTTATGATGTAGAAATTAACTTAAAAATCAATCCGGTGCTACACCGCAAGATGTTCTCTTTTTTCAAATTTTGTTTTGAACACTGGTGTGCAGAAAATGGTTTGCAGAAATTCTCGAATGAAAAGACACAGTTTGATGAGTTTCGTAAGGATTTACTGGTTCAAGCTGGACATTGTGAAATGGTGTTCAGTTTGAGTAATCCAAATGAATTTAAACTAGTACCGAAGTCAATTTCTTATAAAGAATTAGAAGATGACGTAAAACGCCGTGAGTTGTACGTGGCAATTACTAATGCCGCAATGGCAACAGTGTTTAAAGGCTGTAATGAAGAAAACATTATCAATCAGCTTTATTCGTATTTTTAATTTGGTGTAATTACAGGAAATTAAAATGAAAAAGAATGTTATTAGATATTGGCTTAGCGTGCCATTCAGAATTATTGCAGTGCTTATTTCTTTGTCAATTCTTACTCTTAGATATATCGGGTACTTATTGATTTATCCATTAGCATTTTTTGTGGCAGTCGGTAAATTTATTGCTATTGGTCAATGGACATATCAAGAATGCCTTGATGACTTTAAGAGCGATTTTAATCCGATTTAGTGTGTGTTTATTAATTCCCTCGAATTCGGGGGAAGGAGAAGTAAGATGACAAAATTTTTTGAAACTATCGCATTCATAATGCTGTTTGCCATTATCCCAAGCAGTTTACTCGCTATTAATACTACTTTAATGAATATTAAAAACGCATCGTGGTTTATGGTGATTATTCAGTTAGGGTTTTGGATTTTAATATCGTTTGTTATCAATGGCTAATCTACGCAAAGAGGCAAAAGGCAGAGAGTGCCAAGTCCGTTTACCGGGTATCTGTAATCATAATCCGGAAACGGTGGTATTGGCTCACTATCGAATGGCAGGATTAAACGGTGTGGGAATGAAACCCGATGATATTTTCGGGGCGTGGGCTTGCAGTAGCTGCCACGATGAGTGCGACCGTAGAACTCGCAAATTAGAAGCGGATTATGTGAGACAGGCTCATGCAGAGGGCGTATTTAGAACGCAGGCTATTTTACGGAGAGAAGGGAAATTATGAGTGATTGGCTTGAAATTGCGTTGCCTTATCCGCCGAGTGTGAACCATTACTGGAAGCATACCCGAAACGGTAGGCATTATATTTCAGATAAGGGGAAAGCCTTTAGGGCGGAAGTGGTGAAAATCTGCAAAATGTTTGATCCGTTTAAAGGAGCGGTACAAACGGTATTGCAGATTTACTATCCTGATAAACGCAAGCGTGATCCAGATAATTTAGAAAAAGCCTTGTGGGACGCATTAAAAATCGGTGGCTTAATTGAAGAAGACGATAATCAAATTTTAGTCGATAAGCGAACCATTACGGCAGGTTTTAAGAAAGGGGGAATGGTGGTGTTAAAGATTAAGGCGGTGGGTAATGCAAATTGATGTAAAGGGTGTATTAAATTTATGGGGTGGATATGTGCGTTTTACCGACTGCAAGGGCTATCCGACAATGCAGGCATTTATGCGTGAGTCTCCACAAGAGAGAACAAAACAGCGTTATTTAGCCCGCTTAGATGATGATACGCTTGAGAAAGTCGATCGGCAAATGCGGAAGTTACAGGCGAACGACAAGCGACAATTCGATGTACTATTTTATAAATATGCAGTAGGGTTAGAGAATAAGCAGGTTTGGCAGAAGTTATCGCTCAGCAAGACTTCATATCATACAGAATTACTTCTTGCTGAACGATTTATGGAGGGGGCATTAGCCGGTAGTGAAATTCGTTTGCTCTTGTAGCTTCTCAACGGCTAATTTAATTAGTTGATTTTGGGGAATATTTAACTGTTGGGCAAGTTGCTCGATTTGTGCGATTGTGCTTTCGTGCAGTTTAAAGGCTTTAAGTTTAATTCCCCGTTTTGCGTTGCTACGGTTTACAATTTCGGTTCTTGACAGTGCCATCATAAATCCTTAATATAGGTTCTGAAGAGTAGGGAGATTTCTCCCCCTACTTAGTTTCATTCAATTAGTATGCTGGCAGGCTAATCACTAAGAGAATGATAACTAGGATAATGCGGTAAAGCATTTGTTATCCCTCCAAAAGTCGGTGGGATTAAAGGTCGCCACCGGCTCGTTTCCAGCACTATTACTGAAAACAAGTTTATTATATGTTGGATAACCAATATATTCAAGCAAAATATCGTTAAAAAGCCCATAGTTTTGTAAATTATGGGCTTTTTTGCATTTAAATGATTAAAAAGTGTTGCAAAGTTCGGACTTAATCTATATTATTTATGGTAAGTTGTGGTTCATTGCATAGGTGGTGAACTTAAAAAGAATTTTACAGCCCTGAGCAGAAATGCTTGGGGCTTTTTTGTTTACGGATTTTAAGGGTGTAGCTCAATAGGTAGAGCAACGGTCTCCAAAATCGTTGGTTGTTGGTTTGAGTCCAGCCACCCTTTCCAAATGCGAGTAAATGTTATGTATAACATTGATGATGCAATTCAAGAATGCAGAGAAAAATTTGGTGAAGATAAGCCTTATTTTTCTGAAGCTGGAACACTTACTTTTGCTGGTTGCAAAGCCCTCTCTCGATTAAGAGATGAAAAGTTAGGAATTAAGGCTCCGCCAAATTTCCCTTTCCCAAGGGTTGAAGATCTATCTTAGCTACAAAAATCAATGAGGGATTGCTATGACGGAACAACTAAATACTCAGTCAAAAAGCGGTGAAGAAGATCAAGAAAAATCTCAAGATCGCTATGCCGTGGGCTGGCCATCTCGACGTATATCAGATTGCGTTCAGCACTTCCGAAGTAGGAAAATTTATCCATTTGCCAGTAATAATGACGTGAAGCAAGGTTAAATGCTTCTGGTGGGACAGAGTAAATTGGTGCAAGTTCATTTTTGTGAGTAGTCAGATACTTTTCAAATTTCTCATCGATGTCTTGAAGAAAAGTGAGATTGTTAGCTATCGTAATATCCTTAAATGAAAATTCAAGGTATGCTGTTGATAAATCACGATCATCCTTGAAGAGCCAGTAAGCACAACCTAGGGTCATAAAGGGAGTTTCTGGTTTATTTAGATCTACCAGTAATTTTTTTAACATTGGTGATTGCGTTGCTTCTGGGATTTTATCTAAGTCTTGTGGGTTATCTACTAGGTTAAATCCACCTGCGTTCATTGATGGCGTATCGCTATCAGTATCTCCTTTGTCTGCCTGAAATGGATAATGGTAGTAATTATTTTCTTGAGTAAATTCAATCATTTTTAACCTCTGCTAGTTTATTTGTTGGGGAACAGTATTCTAGCAGATTTTTTAACCAAAGCTCAGTCTTTACGGACTGGGCTTTTTTATTGCCTCAAAAATGAGGTGGAGTATGAAGTTAATGAAAGATATGGGAACGCAAAGCTATATTTGGTCTAGCTTTGGTGGTTTTATTGCGTGGTTGGGCGAACAGCAAAACTTAATGATATTAAGCCTAGCTATTGGTATTGTTACAGCTTGTGCGAATTTGTATCAGCGTTGTGAAGATGGTAAACGGCGTAAGCGTGAAGATGAGCGGGCGGAAGAGCTTCATCAAGCGAAAATGGCAAGATTGAGAAAGGGATTAAGTGATGAGTAAAAGCCTTAAATATGGCGGTGGTTTTGTATGTGGTGTTGCTGCGATTATCGGATTAGTTCAGCTACAACATCCGGATATAAAAACCAGTCAAGCCGGATTAGAAATTATCGGTAATGCTGAGGGTTGCAGACGAGATCCATATAGATGCCCTGCCGATGTAATCACGGTTGGTATCGGTTCGACCGAATTTGGCGGAGAGAAGATTGATCCAAGCCGTATTTATTCCGATAAAGAAATTGCTGATCGTTGGGCGAAAGATTTGAAGATTGCGGAGAGTTGTGTCAATCGTTACGGAAACGGAAAACGTATTCCGCAAGGTGCATTTGATTCTGCGGTTTCGCTAACTTTCAATGTGGGTTGCAATACGGCAAGAAAATCTACCTTATTTCGCAAGTTAAACGCTGGCGATATTCAAGGGGCGTGTAATGAATTTCCTCGCTGGGTTTATGCTAGCGGTAAAAAATTGCGAGGCTTGGAAATCCGCCGAGAAAAGGAGCGAGCATTATGTTTAACCGGATTAGTAGCTCGTTAGCCATTGTGATTTTGGGCTTGTGTGTATGGTTGTGGGGTCAGTCTCAGATGATAGATAACTTAAGAGCCGAAAACCAAACGCAAGCCCAAACCATTGAGCAGCAGCAAAAAGCCAATCAACGGCTTGCCGATACACTCGAACAAGAGAGACAAGCGGTTGAAAAAAGCCAAAAAATTGCAAATGAGCTGCGAAACAAAGTGGAGATTGCTCAAAATGAGATTAAGTCAATCCTTAACCAAGACAGTTGTGCTAAAGCTGATTTGCCTAATGGCGTTGCTGATAGCATTAAGCGGCTGCACCAGCAGAACAATCACAAACACTGAGTATTTATATCCGCCGGCAGCATACCTAGTACCGTGCGAGCGGACAGAGTTTAGCGGTAAAACCTACGGCGATACGGTCGNCACTGAGTATTTATATCCGCCGGCAGCATACCTAGTACCGTGCGAGCGGACAGAGTTTAGCGGTAAAACCTACGGCGATACGGTCGAGTATCTCGTTAGAGTAATGGGAGAGCGTGATTTGTGTGCTAATCAAATTGACCGTATCAGAGAGTGGCAAGCACAGACTAAGCAAGGGTTTAAATAACTTGGCGGATTAAGCCGCTATGACATATGGGAGCGTAACAGCTCCCTTTTTGTTTTAATGGAAAGTAAATGCTACATAATTTAGTTATTGTTTCGGGGTTGGTTGGATAAAACACCGAGGAAATACCTAAGTGATGTGATTTATATAAAACAAAACCCCGAACATTTGCGGCGTTCGAGGTTTTTTATTACCCATTGAAACGGAATGAGTAACAAGTTATGGAAATTATTACATTTTTAACCGTAACCATCAAGGAGATTCTTATGGAATATGGTTTATTGCAAATAAGCCTAGCAGTAACAGTTCCTATTTTGGCGTTCGTGTCGCCAAAGCTGATTAATGCTATTGCCAATCTATTAAATGCGATGAAGTAAAGGAATTTAACCCAATGACTAAAAGAGGCGAGGTTAAAGCCACGTCTAAAGGCGTGGGTAAATTGACCGATAAACAAAAGCGATTTATTGAAGAATACCTGATTGACTTAAATGCAACGCAAGCAGCGATTAGAGCGGGATATAGCGAAGATACAGCAAAAGAAATGGGATATGAGAACCTCACAAAACCTCACATTCAAGAAGCAATCCAGCAAGCTAAAAATCAACGCTCAGAGCGAACTCAAATCACGCAAGATGATGTGCTAAATGGGTTGCTTGAAGTGATTGCAATGAGTACTGGTAAAAAAATTGTGACAGAAACTGATGTTGCAAAAAATGACAATGGTGAGTTGGTCGGTTTTGATATTGCAAAAACAAAATTCGAACCTGCCGCCGCAAATAAAGCTCTTGAGTTACTAGGTAAACATTTAGGAATGTTTAAAGACAAGGTTGATTTAATTAATTCTGATGGTTCACTGAATCGACCGATGGTGATTGAATTAATTGCTCCGAGTTTAGACGATGAAAGCACAGATTGAACTACCACCTAAACTGTTGCCTGTTTTTGCCAAAGATTATCGTTACAAAGGTGCTTATGGTGGGCGAGGTTCAGGCAAGACTCGGGCATTTGCCAAAATGTCGGCGGTGTCTGCTTATAAAAGAGCAATGCAAGGGGAAAGTGGAGTTATTCTTTGCGGTCGTGAATTTATGAACTCATTGGAGGAAAGCTCTCTTGAAGAAGTTAAACAGGCGATCAAATCTGAGCCTTTTTTAGCAAATTTTTTTGATGTCGGCGAGAAGTATGTTCGCACTAAAGATGGGCGGATTTCTTATGTGTTTTCCGGACTTCGGCATAACTTAGATAGCATCAAATCTAAAGCCCGTATTTTGATTGCGTGGATAGATGAAGCAGAAACAGTAAGCGAAACTGCTTGGCGGAAATTAATTCCAACCGTGCGTGAGAATAATTCCGAAATATGGGTAACTTGGAACCCGGAAAATAGAGGGAGCGCAACAGATACTCGCTTCAGGCAAAATCCACCTGAAAACAGCTGCATAATTGAAATGAGCTACCAAGATAATCCTTGGTTTCCTGATGTGCTCGAGCAAGAGCGGCTAAATGACAAACAGCGGCTTGATGATGCGACTTATCGCTGGATTTGGGAAGGTGCTTATTTGGAAGCGAGCGAAGCGCAAATCTTTCGCGGTAAATATCAAGAAATGGAATTTGTGCCGAACCCTGATTTTGATGGCCCATATTACGGCTTAGATTTTGGTTTCGCGCAAGATCCGACGGCGGCGGTCAAATGCTGGGTATTTAATGGCGATCTGTACATCGAGTTTGAAGCAGGCAAAGTGGGCTTAGAACTTGACGACACCGCAGACTTTATTGCCAAAGGCGTGCCACAAATTGCCGATCACGTTGTGCGTGCAGATTCGGCGCGTCCTGAGTCAATTAGTTACCTCAAACGTCACGGCTTACCGCGCATTATCGGTGTGGATAAGTGGAAAGGCTCGGTGGAAGATGGCATTGAGCATATTAAATCTTACGGCAAAGTGTTTATTCACCCACGTTGTCAGCAAACACTTAATGAGTTTCGCCTTTATTCTTATAAAACCGACCGCTTATCTGGCGACGTGTTGCCTGTTGTAATTGATGCACATAACCACTTTATTGATGCGCTACGCTATGCCTTAACGCCGTTGATGCAAGTTAAAAGTGCCAAAGGAGTTTTACTATGAGCCTAGAGCAAGACAGACTGGCTTTTTTAGCCGAAGCCCTAGGGCTTGGCAATATCAAACGAAGAACGTTATGGAAGGAGTTTGGCTACCCTAATACCTTAACATTCAACCATTTCTTAAAAGCCTATAAGCGCAATAGTATCGCTTTTGCAGCGATTAACCGCTTACTTGACGGTTGTTGGGTTGACTGCCCCGTAATCGTTGAGGGTGAGCAAAAGAACGAATCAAAGCAGACAACCGAATGGGAGTCCAAAGTTGAACGTTTTATGAAACGCTACTGGTCGGCAATCAAAGAGGCAGATAGACGAAACCTTGTCGGTAACTATTCGGCGTTATTACTTCAAGTAAGAGATGGTCAACAATGGGATCAGCCTATTTTGCAAGGCGCGCTATCTAGCATTGGAGAGTTCGGACTGGTTAAACTGATCCCCGTGTGGCAGTCACAGCTTTCAGTGACAGAGTTTCAAGAGGATGTGACCGCCGATAATTACGGCGAACCGCTGATGTATCAATTCAGCGAATCTGCCTTTGGCAAAAAAAGCGTGTCACGAAATATCAAGGTTCACGCAAGTCGTGTAATTTTGCTCAATGAGGGTGGCGACTTTAATTCCCCTCATTCTGGGGTTCCTCTGCTTGAGGCGGGTTACAACAAGCTAGTTGATCTCGAAAAAACATCGGGCGGCAGCGCCGAAGGTTTTCTGAAAAACGCAAGCCGACAATTAGGGATCAAATTAACAAAAGATGTTGATTTGAGACAGCTCGAAGACAGCGCAAAAGCCCTTGGGTTTTCTTCATTTTCTGATGCGTTGAACGACAAGATCAAGAAAATCAACTCAGGAACAGACTCAGCCTTGATTACTCACGAAGGTGATGCCTCTGTGTTGTCAGTCGCACCAGCAGATCCGAAGCCAACGTGGGAAATTTCTGCAAATGAGTTTGCCGCCTCAGTACAAATCCCTTTCACGATTTTGTTCGGACAGCAAACAGGGCGATTGGCAAGTGACGAGGACAAAACCGACTGGGCAAACCGTTGCAACGGTCGTCGAAATGGTTTTCTCACCGATGTGATAACACAACTACTTAATCGCTTGTGGTTCATCGGTGTGCTACCTATGCCAAAAAATAGCGATGTCACAGTGTCTTGGTCTGACTTACTTGCACCAAGCGAAAAAGAGAAAATCGCAAACGCACAGGCTTTGGCTTCAGTTGCAACTACATCGCAGTCTGCCTTTGGTTTTGCCGCGGTAACAGCGAACGAAATCCGCGAATCTTTAGGGTTTGAACCTCTGCCTGATAATCTGATTCCGCCAACAATTGACGACGAAAATGAAGATCAAGACGAAAATCAAGCCACTGCGGATTCCGACAAATAAAGCCGATCCGCTCAATATGGGAGTGTCGGTTGCCAAGCTATTTCGTCACATTGATGTCATTTACTCACAAATTAAGCGCTCCATTAAGCAACAAATCTTGCAAAAGATGTCACTGCGACTGCAAGCAAATAATTTTGAGTATTTTCCTTCGTATCTTACTGCGACTGAGTTGGCGGATTTGCTTGAAACCTTGCAAAAGATTATCGACAAAGAGATTTTGTCGAATGGTTCTCAAGGCGAAAATCTCTGGTTTGACTCCTATATCGACGAAGCAGCACTAAAAGGCACTCAGTCTGCGGTCACTGATTTAGGTCTGCAATCAGAGGCTTATCGCAGTCAGCGAAACTTATCATCAATCGTTTTCAGTCCTGCGTACTTCAACCGATTGGCGATTGCACACATGGCAAGTTATAGCGAGTGGCAAGGTTTAAGCGACGAGTTGCGAAAATCTTTGGCGGGGGTGATCACGGAGGCGGTTTTAAACGGCAAAAACGTGAAAGAAACTGCCCGTGAGATTCGGCAAAAACTTGATGTGTCATCAAAACGGGCGAAGCGAATAGCGCAATCAAGCCAGTTGGCGGCATATCGTCGGGCAGAATGGCAAGAGGCGGAAGAGGCAAAAGAAGAACTTGGGCTAAACACCAAGCTCTTACATTTTTCAGCGCTCAAAGCTACTACGCGATTAGCACACGCCCAACGCCACGGCAAATACTTCGATGTTGCAGAGGTGCGCGAATGGTATAGCCGAGACGGCAACCAATTCAACTGTTACTGCAAGCAGTCTGTGGTTGTGGTCAACGCCGACGGTAAAACAGATATTGAGCCTCTCCTTGTTGGGTTGGCTAAAGAACGTAAACAATGGGTAGGAGCATTAAAAAATGTCAAAAAATAACGTGAACATCGTCACCGTCATTAACAGCAAAAATATCAGCACAGAATCTATTGACGGAGATCAACACCTGATTATCCGCGGCGTTGTGCCGATTGTTGATGATGTTGTGATGAACGACGGACTTTATCCTGCGGATGAAATCAATAAAAGCTACAACAGCTTAGAGGGCAACTTTATGCCGCTTGGGCATCCAAAAATCGAAGGTAAATACGTTTCAGCCCAAGATGTTCGAGCGGTGAACAAACATCACGTCGGTGCGTGGGCGAAGAACGTACGCAAGGAAAGTGGCAAAGTGCTGGTCGATATGTATATCAACCGCCGCTTTGCGGAAGGTTCAGAACAGGGCAAAACCTTGCTTGAACGACTTGACGGAATGGTGACAAACACCAACGCTGAACCTATTCACGTTTCCACAGGGCTGATTCTAAACAAAGTCAAGCAATCGGGTAAATCCAAAGGCAAGAAATATAGCTGGATTGCGACAAATATGTCGTTCGATCATATTGCAATATTGCTTGATGTGCCGGGCGCGGCGACACCTGATGATGGCGTGGGGATTTTTGTAAACCAAGACGGAAGCGAAATGGGGGTGGAAAATGTAAACCTAACACAAGCGGCGGATTACCGCACAGAAAAGCTGTTTGACAAAGTACGATTTTACCTGATGGCGAACTCAGATTTATCGTTTGAAGAAATTCATCGCGCGCTGCGTGAAGCTATTCGCCCCGAAGGCAAAGATAAGTGGTCATTTTGGGTCGAAGCTGTTTACCCGAAATACTTCATTTATTCGGACGATAACAGCGGCAAGAAATACAAGCGGAGCTATTTTATTGACGAAAATGACAATGTGCAGCTCACTAGCGAACCTGTCGAAGTTGTCAAGAAGATTGGCTACGAAGAAATTACAACCAATGAGGAACATAATCCAATGAAAACCAAAATCTTAGCCGTGTTGAATGCGGCAAACGTGAAAACGGAAGGCTTAAATGACGATCAGCTCTTGGAAGCCTACAACAAGCTGCAAGCGGATAAGGGTAAAGAGCCTGAAAAGCCTAAAAATGAAGATGACAGCGAAATTGATGAGAAAATCAAGAAAGCAGTCAATGCCGCGATTGAGCCACTCCAGCAAGCCTTGCAAGCTAATACTGACAAAGAGCAAGCAGCAATGCGTGCGGCGGTGAAAGCCAAGTTCAATATGAGCGATGCCGCAGTCAATGCTTTGCAAGGCGAGGTATTAACTGAGTTGTATGCGCAAACGCAACAATCGGTCGGATTAAACAATAATTCGGCAAACGGCAACGGCGACAATCAATGGGATGGTTACTCACTCAACCAAGAGGAGAAAGGCAATGAGTAATGTAATTTATCGCGGTTCGGTCAAGCGTGAACCTCAAACGGTGAATATCGTGATCAACGATACTTCGGCACCGGGTGCAGTAGTTAAACTCCACAACGGCAAATTAGAGGCGGCGGCTGATTTAAAAGGTCGCCGTTTTTTATTGGGCAACAACCGCTTTAAGGGGCAGACAATCGAACAAGCGTATGCGAAGGGCGATACTGCAACGGCGTTTCGTTTAGAGCCTGAACAGGAGTATTACGCGCAAATTGCCGACGGCACTTATAACTTTGGCGATGAACTCACGGTAAAACAAGCGGGCGGCAAACTGACCAAAGCGGAGACGGGCGATGTAGTGCTATTTTTCTTCGACGAAGAATCGCAGCGTGTAATCAGTGGCGGCAAAGGCTATGCCGATGTCGTGGTGGCAAACGCCTACACTAAATAAGAGGTAACAAAGCAATGTTGAAATTCACAAAAGAACAAGAACGCTTCGTGATTAACGAGCGGATCAATTACGACAAAAAACACGCGCTAATGGCAGCAAATTCGGCGGGGTTATTGGGCAACGCGATGACTTTGCCGAAAGATGTCTGGGCGGAATGGGATCGTGATGCAGTGCAAATTCAGCGCGAAGAATTGGTGGTGTTTAACGATTTAGCGGGCATTTCAAAATCAATGCCGATTGGCAAACTTATTCACCATTTCCAAACGGTATCTGATAGCGGTTCGGTTAATATCTCATTAGACGGTCGTTCATCAGCGAAAACCGATAACGTGGTGCTTAACTACCACGGTACACCGTTGCCGATTATTGATTCCACTTTCTCTTTTGGCTGGCGCGATATGTCGGCAGCTCAAAGCGAAGGGTATCAGATCGACGGTGCAGCACGCGCGAACAGTCTCCGCAAGGTGGCTGAAAAAATGGAAGATCTCGCTTTAAATGGTGATTCCTCTATTGTGGTTGGCAATGCCAAGCTTTACGGCTTGCGTACTGCGCCAAATCGTATGACTAACACACACAATCTGGATTTAGCCACTGCGACACCGAAAGAAATTTACGATGTGTTCCGTGACTTGATTAGCAAATTCCACGCGAAGAACTACTACTCTCCTGTAACGCTTTATGTGAACTATGGCGACTATTTCGCAATGAGTACACGTGATTACTCCGAGCAGAAATCCGAAGGATCTATCTTGAACAAAGTGATGACGATTCCGCAAATTGCGAAAATCGTGCCAGCAAGCCGTGTACCGCAAAATGAAATTCTCGGCTTGTGCAAGCGTTCGGATGTGTACCAAGTGCTTAACGGTATGCCGTTAGTGACTCGTCCGATTGCGCGCCATAATGAAACCGATGATTACTCGTTCCAAATTATGGCAGCCGTTGCCGTGGAGTTCAAATTCGACGATAAAGGCAATGCTGGCTATATCCAGTACACTAAATCCTAAGGCGGTGCAAAATGAAGTGGCTATTAACACACGATAGCCACGAGTTGAAGAAAGGCGATGTTTACGAAGGCGAAACATTACCGCTTTGGCTTGTGGGCAAAGCTATCGAAATCGAAGAAAAATCCTTTGAAGTTGCAACGCCTTCTGATCACGCTGACGGCGAAACTGGCGAAACTGGCGAAACTGGCGAAACTGGCGAAACTGGCGAAACTGGCGAAACTGGCGAAACTGGCGAAACTGGCGAAACTGGCGAAACTGGTCAGAAAGGCAAAAAAGATAAAGGCAAATAACTATGGCAGCAGAAATAGAGCTATCCGAAGCGCGAACAACGCTTGACGAACTGGGTTTCACTTCGCCGAACTCTCTGCTTGAGCTTTACGTTCAGCAAACGAACACCTTAGACCAGGCGTTGAACAAATCGGGGTACAGCGAAGAAACACAGAAACTGATCAAGCTCTATCTGGTTGCTATTCTTGCAATTTCATCTGGGGCGCGCCGTATAAAGTCAGAAGGTGCGCCTAGCGGTGCAAGCCGAACGTTTGAGTATGATCCAAACGCGCTAGACAACCTTAAGTCGGCGATTCGCTCAATTGATCCGAAAGGTTGCGCTGAAAGTTTGCTACCCAAAGATAAAGTTGTCGGCTTTTTCGATGTGGTCGGAGGCTGCTAATGTCAAATTTATCGAATTGGTCCTACACCGCAAAAGCCACGCTTTGGCAGGCTAAAGGAAAGAACGATGACGGCGTTTTAGTTTTTTCTACGCCACAAATCATTTCCTGTGACTACGGTGCAGATAGAAAGCGCGCACGTTTTGAGATTGGGCGTGAACAAGCGGTCAAAAATGTGATCTGGACGGAGTTCGCCCACGCCAAATTAGGCGATTATGTTCTGATTGGCGAAAGCGAGCAAGCCGATCCGATTTTGGCTGGCGCAGAGGAAATTATTCATATACAGCGCTTTGCTGATACGTTCGACCGCAATCGTGATGATTTTGCGCTGATAACAGGCGGGTAAAATGGGGATCAAAGTAAAAGGCATAAGACAGGTCAAGCAGCGGCTGAATCAGGTTGTTGGCGAGGTTCAGAGCCAAAAAGCAACTCGGGCAATGTTTCGCATTTTGAATGCGGTTGCCCCTCTTGCGGCGCACTATACGCCTGTTGATACCTCAACGTTGATCAACAGTCAATTCACTGAAATGGAAGTGAACGGCACACGCTTGATTGGAAGAGTGGGTTATTCTGCTAATTATGCGGCTTACGTTCACGATCCTAATATCAAGCAAAACTTCCGCAAGCCTTCAGCGAAGAAAGAGTTTTTGACTTCCGCGCTGAACGAATCAAAGGCTACGATCAAATCCATTGTTAAAGAGGAGTTGTCACTATGATTTCTTATGTCAAAGCCTTCAAACAATGGTTAGAGGCTCACTCTCTTGCAGACGGCTATGTTGTGCAGCTTTACCAGTGGGAGGATACGCAAAAAGCCAAGCCTGTTATTGTTATTCAGCCAAATAGTGGTTCGCCGCAAGTTTCTGACCTGAGCAGCGAACACTATCTGCTAATTAGCCTTGTTGCAGGTAAAAATTCAGGTTACACAATCGAAGAGCGAGCAAGGGCGATTATGTCAAAGATTTTAGTTGAGCCTTTCGCTTCCTTTGGTTACATCGAATCAATGGGCGGATTACCCGCCCCAATTTTCACCGAAGATAATCGAATGATTTTTCGCTTACCACTTCGGATTATTTCAACAAATCAAGAGGAGTAGTTTATGGGTTCTCCATCTCCACAAAATAACGCAGAAAATCTCGTGGTGGGGCGTGCCGTAGTTTTAGAGTACGGTACGACTGATGCAAAGCCACAAGAAAGCGAATGGAAGGTTGCGGGCGCAATGACGACAAAGAGTTGGGATTTTAGCCCAAATTCGGTTACATCAGAGGCTGATGATGCTGGCGGCTTCCCTGAAACCTTAATTACAAACTCAGACTTTAGTATTTCTGGTGACGGTGAGTGGCGCAAACGACCAAAATCGAAAGAACTAGGCATCAAAGATCTAGTTGTGTTATACGCAAATGCGGTAAAAAATCGCACCCAACCTTACATTTGGGTTCGTTTGAAATACGCAGGCTTAACAATTCTCGGAAAAATGGTTATCACTGCATTAAGTAGCGAAGCCCCAACCAATGACTTAGTGAAATTCTCTATAGAGTTCAAGGTTGGCGATTCAAGCACTATCGAAATTGCTGCAGCGTAAAAAATCCCACCCTCTATAACAAGAGCGGTGGGATTATCATTATCCTAGGGATAGTTGTAGGGGCTTTCCTAAGCTAGCCAAAATACGACCAATAGTGTCGATTTTTGTAATATGGCGAGGGGCTAAAATTCGCTGCACTTCTGGCGGACGGATATTAGTTAATCGGGCAATTTCTGCCTTGCTTACCGCTTGTTCTTGCATTGTATTATGCAAAAGCACTTTTGCGTAGATGCTCTCTGGCATAAACACAGGCACTTCGTCGGTATTTACTGGGCGAGTGAGCGGAAAGCGTCTATCTTCATCGAAATAAATTTCAACACAAGATAGTAGCACGTCTTCTGCCATTTCCATTGCTTCTTCAAATGTATCGCCTTGGGTGATAGCTTCTGGCAAATCAGGAAATGTCACTACAAAGCCCCCTTCTTCAGCGGGGGTAAATAACGCTGGATAAAACATATTTTCTCCTTATTCAAGGGTGTAGTGAAAGCCCCTTAACATCAGGGGCTTTATATTATTTTAAGCCTAGTTGCTTTTTAACCCCTTCCACTAAGCCTGTTTTTAACTCTTGGCTTGGGTGTTTGGGGAGGTGGCTTCTTTTGCCCTTGTAGTAGAGTTTCAAATGCTTTGATCCATTTTCAACCTCTACCCCATTAGCCTTTAGCCACCTTAGGAATTCGCTTTGCTTCACTACCTCCTCCTATTTGTTTAACTTGGGTTTATTATATGCAAAAATGCTAACTTTGTCAACAGAAAGTTAGCAAAAATGCTAATTTTTTTGTTGAGGTGAAAATGGTTAGCTATCCAATTACTGAAATTGGTGAAATGCTTATTGCAACCGATGGGCGAGACTTTTTATTCAGACCGAGTTTCAAAAATATCTACAAAATTGGAAGCCCACAAGAAATTGTAAAAATCTATGCACTATTGCACGGCTGTGAGATTCGAGAGATATTGCCGCACATTTTAACCAAATCGGAGTCTCATCAATCTTACTTTTGGTCAGTGCTGAATTCGCCTGTTTTTGGCAGAAAAATTCTGCAAAACGCAATGATCGTGATGTCGTGCTGTTGCGATGATGATATTTCCCTGTTGATTGGCGAGTGGTTGCCGTCAAAGTCTGGCGTTAGGTACAAGTTGGGTAAAATGCCACCTGAGACAATTATCAATTTTGCAAAAAATTTAATGGGTCACGGAGTGATTGGTTGCTGCGAATTGCCAAAGAAAGAACAATCTGCAAAAAATGAATTTTCAGAAAGTTTTGATGCTGTTGAGTACATAAGTTTAGCCCGAACTCATTTCAATATGAGCCGCGAAGACGCTGAAAATCTCACGATGACCGAATTGCAGCAACTTCTAAAAAGTCAAATGCCTGCCGAAAATAATAGCTATGGACAGTTCACCGAAGAAGAGTACGACAGAATTATGGCGGAATATGAGAAAAGAAGAGCGGCTTAAATAGCCGCTAACATTTAAAAGAACCTACCTGATAGAACGGGAGTGAAATCCTTGTAATGTGCTGAATAAAAAAGCTCTCTTATGTCATTGAGTAGCTCAAATTCATCTTTGGATCTTGCGTTGCAGATTGCCACATAGTCATCTACGCAGGATAAAATACGTTCAATACTGACTTCTTTTATCCAGCATACTTCTTGGTTTTCATTCAGCCAGTTGGCAAAGTCTTGTTTAGTGCAGTCTTTTTTCATAAGTTCTCCTTTTTGATTATTTGCAAAAAAAATCATATCAAATCATCCGTTGTTATCTATTGGCGAAAATAATTTTTGCGACACAGATCGCAAAAATAGGTTTTGACGGTGGAAAAACGAATCTTAATTCGTAGAATGGTAAAATTTCTTTATTTTTAAGGTATTTTTATGAAAAAAATGATTGTTTTTGTAGCTTCTGTTTTGTCATCTTTTGTTATTGCATCGGATTGGGAAATAATAGAAGCGGCTCAAAATAAGGTGAAAGCAGAGCTTATAAGAAAATCAGAAAAAAAAGCAGAGTTATGTTTAAATGTTGCTCAGGCTGTCTTAATTACTAATCAAAAAGTACAAAAAGATACTTTCTCAATGTGTGGTGAATTTTCGACAGAGATTGTCTTTTCTGACTCTAAAGCATATAGCCTTGCAATATGTGGAAAGGTTAAAGGTAAAGATATTATCGGAAATCCGATAGAGAGCGACTATATATACCAAAGAGCAACTAAGGATTTTTACTTTAATTATAATGGCAAAAAATCAGCTTATTATGATCCTCAATCTGATCTTGCAAGGCTTCAAGAGGTCTCAGACTCTATGTTTAATGCTATGCAAAATAGATATTGTAAGTGATGCTTGCATTGGTTTTTAAATATTTAACTCAAATAATTTATGTGTTTTTAGTTTAATAGGGCGATTTATGGATGTAAAGGTAATTAACGTCTTACTAATTATTCTTTTTTCAGCAATTGTAATAGGTTTATTCCTTTTTCAAGAATCAAGATTAAGAGATCCAAACAACCATTCAGTGATATATTTAGAGCAGATTCAAGAAATGTGCAGCTTAGATAAATAGGCTCATACCAGATTGATTTTGTACGACAAAGTGGGAATGAGTACAAAGAGAGTATTCTTGTTAATGATTTTGAGTTAGCAATAAAAACCGTATTATCCACGTTAAGAAGGGCAAAAATAGATAGTGTGTCAGTAATATCTAACACACCTAATTTATTTATTATCCACCGAGCTTTCTACAACGCAAGAGGTAGTCAAGAAGGAAAGAAATTAGGATCGATAAGGATTGCAAAAATTTAATGTAACAAAAATATAGATTAAATTGTATTTAACCAATCTATTGCTAGATAAATTGTAAAAAAATCACAGAAATAACCGCTTGTGCTATGTCACAAGCGGTTTTTTATTTAAATAATTTTAAGGAATTGTTTATGACGGTCGAAGTTGGCGGAGTTGTAATTACCGCAGATCTAGAATTTGAAAATCTGCTAAGAGATACTCAAAAAGTTGATAAAGCGATGGATGACATCGGAAAATCAACATTAAAAGCAGAAAAAGGGCTGAAAGGGCTAGAAACGCAGGCAACCAAAACGGCGATAGCAGTAAATCAAGCCACAAACAAAATGAAAAATATCCGTGGAGTAGCAGGTCAACTTGGTTATCAAATTCAAGACATCTCAATAATGCTTCAAATGGGTTCTAACGCTTCAACCGTTATTGCTCAGCAAGGGTCGCAAATCTTAAGTATTTTCGGTCCAATGGGAGCTGTTGCAGGGGCGATCTTAGCTATTAGTGGTGCTATTGGTGGGGCGTTACTCCCTAGTTTGTTTGATTCAACTGATGCAACTGAGCTTTTGGCAGCAGCTCAAAAAAATCTCAGCGAAGTAGTTACTCAAACGGAAAGTGGTGTTTCCGCCCTTTCTGCGAAAATCATTAAATTAGCAAAAGTAAGCGAAGATGCAGCAAAAGCAAAAATTGCAGTAGCTATGAGTGATGCAAAAATAGCTATTAAGGCAGCAGGGGATTCATCACAAAAGGCATTTGAGCAATTTGACGGCTTTTTTGGATCGTTTACAAATTCAAGTCAAAGTATTCGGAACGCAATTGACGAATTAAAACGCTATGAATCAAAAGGTAAAGATGTTGGTGCCGTAATAAAAGAACTTGGAGGCACATATGGTGGTGTAATTGCCGAAGTTAATGCGCTGGATTCTGTGACAAGCGAAATGTCTAAAACGCTTGGTATTACTCAATCTGAGGCTCTTGGTTTGATAAAACTGTTGGCTCAATTAGAGCAAGACAAAAGCCCTGATAATATTAAATTACTCGCGATAGCTTTATCTGACTTAAGCGATAAAAATGGGTGGGCGAACGAAGAGCTAAATAAGCTAACCAGAACGATAAACTATAATTCAGTATCTGCTTTAGATGCCGAAACATCAGTAAGATTCTTAGAGTCTGCTATAAAAGACTTGCAAAATGCAATCCAAAACTCCCAAGGTGCATTGGATGGCAATGTAGCAAAAATGAATCAACTTGCAGATGCGGCAGAAAGAAAAGCTGCAACGATAGGCAAGACTGAGCGTGAAACTGCTAAATATGCAGCTACGCTATTAGCTACAACCGATGAAGCTAAAAAAAATCTTGATTCCACATTAAGTAGGATTGACGCATCATACGATCAAATCGAAGCCTATCAAGCCGAACAAAAAGCCTTACAAGATAAAAAGACCGCAGATGCAAAAGCTGCCAGAGAAGCTGAAGCGGCTGCAAAAAAATCCGCTCAAGCCAAGAAGCAAGTTGTCGAACAGTTGCGACAAATGGCTACACAGTACGAGATTGCTGTTTTGAGGCAAAAGGGAATGCATCTCGAAGCCGTAAAATTAGAAGCTGGTATGCGTTTAGGAGCTGCGGCAACAAAAGAGCAACGAGAAGAAGCTGAAAAACTAGCACAAAGCATTTATGGAGCAACCGCAGCAAGTCAGAACTTTAACGCTATACAAGCCCAAGCATCTCCTGTTACTGCATTAGACCAACGACATCAACAACAGCTAGCTCAGATCGAAGAATATAAAATCTTGTATCCACAAAAAATAATGGAAGCAGAAGCTGCGAGAGCTGCAATCGAAGAACAATACCGCCAGCAACGAATGGAAGCTCAATGGGAGGAGTGGAAGCAAGCGAGCGACGGGGCGAGAATGTTTGGTGATGCGGTTGATGCTGTTGGTTCAAGTGCAACAAGCACAATTACGGGGCTACTAAATGGCACAATGTCCGTGCGTGATGCTTTCGCATCAATTGCAAATACGATCTTAAATAGTGTAGTACAAAGCCTTGTCGAAATGGGTATGGCTCAAGTTAAGCAAATGATTATGGGGCAAACTGCTGCCAAGGCTTCTATGGCGGCGCAAATGGTGCAAGCTAAAGCGTTAGCTGCTTCATTTGCACCCGCGGCCTCTATGGTTTCTCTTGCCACACAGGGGGCGAATGCTATTCCCGCTCAAGCTGCGATCACGTCAACTATGAGTATGGCTCAAGTCGCCGCGGTGACAGGTCGTAAACTTGGCGGCCCTGTATCAGCTAGACAGATGTATCGTGTCGGCGAGAACAATCAGCCCGAAATCTTCAAAGCGAGCAATGGGATGCAATATATGATCCCCGGTCAAAGCGGTCGTGTATTCAGCAACAAGCAGTCGCAAGGTCAAGGTGGAGGCGAAAGCAAAACAGTAGCTGTCATCGTAAATCAAACCAATCACTTTAGCAGCGATGAAGCCAGTGCAAATCAAGCGGCTGTTGCAAAAGCATTGAGCAATCAAATCAAGGCTTCCGTGAGATTGGAATTGCAGTCACAAATGCGAGCTGGTGGAGTTCTTGCGAGGTAATCAATGCAAACATTTAATTTCAAGGTTGAGCAAGACTACACTGTTCAAAATGAGCCCAGTGTCGTCATACTAAAATTTGCCGATGGTTACGAGCAAACCGCTCCCAAAGGGTTAAACCACAATCTGAAAAAATACCAAGGCATTACCGTAAAAGCGAACAAAGCAGAAGCGGTGAAGATTCAGCAATTTCTCAATGCTCACGGTGGGTATAAGAAATTCAACTGGCGCGATAGAACAAGCGATGAGACGGTAACGGTTCGTTGCAGAAGCTGGAGCTACACTAAATTAGGTGCAGTCATTGAGTTTACACTTAATTTCGATGAGGTGATTTAATGCCAAAAGCCCCCCCCAAAAAAATGGCATCAGAGTTGATAAAACTCGAACAAGATGCCCTGATTGAGCTGTGGGAGATAGATCTCACTCACATCTACTCTAGCTCAAACCCAAATCAGCGCGGAGAGATATTCCGCTTTCACAATGGCGTGAGCCAAACACAACAGAACATCTGGTGGCAAGGCAATGAATACCAAGCATACCCGATTGCCGCCGATGGTTTTGAGATTTCGGGTCAAGGACCGTCAAATCGTCCAACACTCACTGTCTCTAACCTGTACGGTGTTGTCACGGTATTAGTAGAAGATTTCGGGCAACCCGTAGAGGCGAAAGTCAGCAGTGAAGAGACTATAGATGGCAATATCCAAATGACGGTGGAACTGCTGAAGAAAATGGATCAAATTGCCGATCAACGCTACCGTAAAAATCAATTAAATGATTTAAGAACAGGTGGAACATTATCTAAATAGGTGAAGTATGCCAATTAGTATTTCTAACCAAATGAAACTCGACCTTGCCAAACTTGAGCAAAATGCAATGCTGGACTTGTACGAGGTTGATTTGCGTAAATTGCAAGACAAAAACGGCAATGCCGGTGTGGTTTATCGTTTTTACTCGGG
>NZ_JBGTYY010000017.1:0-46348 GCF_041807705.1 Mannheimia kashgarensis | reverse complement strand
GAGCTATATTTGAAAGAATGCGAATGGCGTTTTAATCACAGTGACTTAAAATCTCAAATATTCCTTTTAAAACAATTGGTTAAAGGGGGTTTAGGTTAGTTATCTAGGACAGCCCCAAAATTAATCTATTAGAGAAATTTGAAAATATTATATTTAGTAATATTTTATCCCAACCAGAGAAAGTACCGGGTACTTTTGATGGATTAGAACAATTATCTAATTTTCTTAAAGAATTCAAAAAATAGGAATAATATGCAACTCACCATCATCGACACAGGCTGTGCCAACCTGTCTTCGGTCAAATTTGCTTTTGACCGTCTTGGCATTCAGGCTGAGATCTCGCGAGATCTCGGCAAAATCCAATCTGCCGATAAATTGTTGCTCCCCGGTGTGGGAACAGCAGCGGCAGCGATGGCGATTTTGCATGATCGCCGACTTATTGACACCATTCGCAACGCCACCCAACCGATGCTCGGCATCTGTTTGGGAATGCAGTTAATGACGGAATTTTCCCACGAGGGCGATGTGGCAACGCTAAACCTGATGAATGGCAAAACCGAACGCTTGCCTGAATGCGGTTTACCGTTGCCGCATATGGGCTGGAACAAGGTGCAGTACCAAGCCGACCACCCGCTATTTCACGGCATTGAGCAAGGCAGCCATTTCTATTTTGTGCATAGCTACGGCGTGCTACCGAATGAAAACACCATCGCCACCTGCGACTACGGCGTAGATTTCTCGGCGGCGATTGCAAATAAAAACTTCTATGGCGTACAGTTCCACCCAGAGCGTTCTGGAGCGGCTGGGGCGAAGTTGTTACGGAATTTTGTGGAGAATATTTAATTTTGTGAGCTCGCTCGAAAAGTTAAAGAAAGTAACTTGATTGTGCCAAGGTTTAGCTTAAAATATCTGGAAATTTAAACAGGTGTTTTGAGGGGTAAGTGATGAATGAAATTAAGTTATTTGAAAACAGCCAAATCCGCTCGGTGTGGGATAACGAAAAAGAAGAGTGGTTTTTCTCGGTGGTTGATGTGGTGCAGGTGCTGGCAGAGAGCAGTAATCCACGCCGTTATTGGAGTGATTTAAAGCGGAAAATCAAGGACGAAGAAGGCGGAATTGAGTTGTACGAAAAAATCGTACAACTGAAATTCCAAGCCTCTGATGGAAAAATGTATAAAACCGATGCCACGGATTTACAAGGCATTTTCCGTATTATTCAGTCTGTGCCAAGCCCTAAAGCCGAGCCGTTGAAAATGTGGCTGGCGGAAGTCGGCAAAGAGCGGATTGATGAGATTATCGATCCTGAATTGACCATTGACCGAGCCTTAGCCACTTACTTGAAAAAGGGCTATTCCCGTGAGTGGATTAACCAACGCTTGCAAGCTATTCAGGTGCGAAAAGAGCTGACGGATACTTGGCAAGATCACGGTGTGCAAGCGGGCAGAGAATTTGCGATTCTCACCAATGAAATCACACAGGCGTGGAGCGGTATGACTACACGCCAATATAAGGATTTCAAAGGGCTGAAAAAAGAAAGCCTACGAGACAATATGACCACCACCGAGCTGGTGCTGAATATGCTTGCCGAAGCAGCAACCAAAGATATTACCGAAATCAGCCACCCACAAGGCTTAGAAGAGAATAAAACCGTTGCCAAACGGGGCGGAAATGTTGCAAAAGTGGCTCGGGAAAGTTTGGAGGCAGAGACCGGCAAACCGGTGATTACTCAGAAAAATGCGATTGATTTCGCTGCGGTGATTGAACACGTGGCGAAACAGGTGAAGAAATAAGTGCGGTCGGTTTTTTGCAAGTTTTTGGAAGAATTTGACCGCTTGTACCCCATACGAGCCGTATGGGGCTAGATAAACCAAGCTACTTCGTAGCTTAGAGAGACAGTCGTAGCGCGACTGGGATTATTCAGCCTAGCACGGCTCGTGCTAGGCACACAGGAACAATAATATGCAAAAATCCATCATTATCCCCGCCCTCGATCTTATCGATGGGCAAGTAGTTCGTCTGCATCAGGGCGATTATGCGAAACAGACGACTTATACTGATAACCCGATTGCCCAATTTGCCGATTACTTGGCACAAGGGGTAGAGCAGTTGCATTTGGTCGATCTTACGGGAGCAAAAAATCCGGCTCAAAGACAGACCGCACTTATCGGCAAGATTATTCGTGAAACCCACTGCAAAATCCAAGTAGGCGGGGGTATCCGTACCGAGCAAGATGTGGCGGATTTGTTGGCAGTGGGGGCAAACCGTGTGGTGATTGGTTCGACTGCGGTGAAAGAGCGTGAAACGGTTAAAGGCTGGTTCAAAAAGTACGGTGCGGAGAAATTTGTGCTGGCACTGGATGTGAACATTGATGCAATTGGTCAAAAAATCATTGCGATTAGCGGCTGGCAAGAGGCAAGTGGTGTGTCGCTCGAGGAGTTGATTGAAGATTATCAAACCGTGGGCTTGCAACACGTTTTATGCACCGATATTTCACGAGACGGCACACTGGCAGGTTCAAATGTGGATCTCTATCGAGAAATCTGTGCCAAATACCCAGAGATTCAATTTCAGTCCTCAGGCGGTATCGGCTCACTTGCAGATATTGCTGCTTTAAAAGGCACGGGCGTGGCTGGCGTAATTGTCGGTCGTGCGTTGTTGGAAGGTAAATTTAATGTAGCGGAGGCAATCGAATGTTGGCAAAACGGATAATTCCTTGTTTAGATGTGCGTGACGGGCAAGTTGTGAAAGGCGTGCAGTTCCGCAACCACGAAATCATCGGCGACATTGTGCCACTTGCTCAACGCTATGCCCAAGAGGGGGCGGACGAGTTGGTGTTTTACGATATTACCGCCTCAAGTGACGGCAGAACGGTGGATAAAAGCTGGGTGGAACGTGTGGCACAAGTGATTGATATTCCGTTCTGTGTGGCAGGCGGAATTAAAACCATTGCCGATGCGGAACAGATTTTTGCTTTCGGTGCGGATAAAATCTCAATCAACTCGCCAGCCCTTGCGGAACCTGAACTTATCAGCCGTTTGGCAGATCGTTTTGGCGTGCAAGCAATCGTGGTTGGCATTGATAGCTGGCTCGAGCAAGAAACGGGCAAATACTGGGTCAATCAATACACTGGCGATGAAAAACGCACCCTCCAAACCGAATGGCAATTGTTGGATTGGGTGGCGGAAGTGCAAAAGCGAGGAGCAGGCGAAATCGTGCTGAATATGATGAACCAAGACGGCGTACGCAACGGCTACGACTTGGTGCAACTGAAAAAAGTGCGTGAAGTTTGCAATGTGCCTTTGATTGCCTCAGGCGGTGCAGGCGAAATGGTGCATTTCCGTGATGCCTTTATTGAGGCAAATGTGGACGGTGCGTTGGCAGCAAGTGTGTTTCATAAGCGGATTATTGATATTGGTGAGCTGAAGGCATATTTGGCGGCGGAAGGGGTAGAAATTAGACTATAACCTAGAACGAACTATGCTAGGCTGAATAAATAGAGTCGCAGATCGGCTCAGGTTATAACCCCATACGGCTCGTATAGGGGCAAGCGGTCAAAAAAGGAAGAAAAAATGCAAATATGGGATATAGTTTCCGCTTTACCAAGTCAGTGGAAAACGATAGCCGATTGGTTGGTTACCCAAAATAATCCGCCAAAATCTTATTCTCTTTTTCCCTTTAATTCAGAGGCTGAATTATTGGTATTTAAAAAAGATTTTCAAAAAGCACTTGGCATATCTTTAGGAAAATATGTGCGTTTAAGACGTGTTGATTATTTATTACATCAAATCAACGAAAAGTTTAAACAAGCCTTAAGTGCTAATTATATTGAGACTCCTTTGGGTGAAATGTTAGCTATATTCTCGGAAAAAGGCCTGTGTTTATTAGAGTTCTGCGATAGAAAAATGTTAGAAAGCGAGCTGTTGGCTTTACAAAAAAATCTCAAAGCGAATTTTATTTTTCAAACCACTGAACAAAGTATTCAACTTACGCAAGAGCTTAGTGAATATTTTGCTGGAGAAAGAAAAAATTTTAGCATTCCTCTTGATATTATTGGCACAGAATTTCAAAAAAGTGTTTGGCAAGCATTATTGAATATTCCTTATGGGTCAACCAGCAGCTATAAATTGCAAGCAGAGTCTATGGGTAAACTCAGTGCGATTAGAGCCATAGCTGCAGCTAATGGGCGAAATCAAATTTCTATTATTATTCCTTGCCATCGTGTGATAGGTAGCGATGGTGATTTAGTAGGTTATGGCGGTGGAGTTGATCGAAAGAGAGCCTTACTGAAATTAGAAAAGACTTTTAATTAATGACCAATAGAGAGAAGTGAACATGCAAAATATTGATTGGCAAAAAGTGGACGGTTTATTGCCCGTTATCGTCCAAAACGCCCAAACCTGCGAAGTATTAATGCTTGGTTATATGAATGAAGAGGCTTTAACTAAAACCCTCAACGAAAAGCGAGTGACTTTCTATTCTCGTACCAAACAACGGCTGTGGACGAAAGGCGAAACCTCGGGCAATTTCCTAAATGTGGTGGATATGAGTTTGGATTGTGATAACGACACCCTGTTAATCCTCGCCAACCCTATCGGCGAAACCTGCCACACTGGGGCGGAGAGCTGTTTTCATCAGTTTGAACAAGAACAACCGGACTGGATCTTTTTCAGCAAATTAGAACGAATGATCGCAGAGCGTAAAAATGCCGATCCGGAAAGTTCTTATACCGCTAAACTTTATGCCAAAGGTACACCGAAAATCGCCCAAAAAGTAGGGGAAGAGGCAGTAGAAAGTGTGATTGCGGCAATAAAAAATGATCGCGAAGAATTAGTTTCTGAAGTGGCAGATTTGGCGTATCATTTAACTGTGTTGCTGCACAATGCTGATTTATCTTGGGCAGAGGTCAATGCTAAACTAAAAGAACGCCACAAAGGGATTGGGTTACACCCAGAAGGCTCAAATAAGTAAAATGCAAGCGGTCAAATTTCGTAGTTTCTTGCAAATTGCAAAAAGGACAAGAAATTTGACCGCTTGTTTAGCTTAATTTAACCCTAACTTACTTAATTTTTCAGTTTCTTCCTTAAAGCTTTCAATCGCCGCTTTGTCAAAGAAATATTGTGTGCCACAACATTCACATTGCATATCAATCACGCCTTGTTTTTCCGCCAACATTTCTTCGATTTCTTCTGTCGGCACCAGTAATAATGCGGAACCTGAACGCTCTCTCGAACAGCCGCATTTAAATTCGGTATCTTGTGACGGGTAAACTTCTACTTGCTCTTCGTGGTAGAGGCGATAGAGCAATTCTTCTGCCTCTAAACCAAATAACTCTTCATCTTTTACGGTTTCAGTGAGCGTGGCTAGATGCTCGAAGTCATCTCGTGATCCTGTGCCGTCCGGCATAATTTGTAGCAACATACCGCCTGCCACTGCTTTGCCTTCAAATTCGCCTGTGCGGATAACGAGGTGGGTTTGTAATTGCTCGGAGCGGGCGAAGTAATCTTCTAAACATTCACGAATGGTTGGTTTATCGAGAGCAATCACCCCTTGATAACGTTCACCATCGGTCGGGATAATAGAAATCACTAATACACCATTGCCGATCATTTCCGCTAACGAGGCTCTGTCTGCAATATCTGCCTGAACACGGGCTAAGGCACGGAGTTGCTGTTGGTCGTTACCGTTCACAACCGCCAATTTTAACGGGCCGTCACCTTGAATCTGCACAGTAATGGTGCCGTTAAATTTCATTGTGGCGGTCAAAAGGCTGGTTGCTACTAACATTTCGCCCAGTAAATTCTGCACCGCTTTCGGGTAGTGATGAGTGTTTAGTGTTTCAGTAAAGGTGTCGTTTAAACGCACCCATTCGCCACGCACCGCACGTTCTTTGAATAGGTAGCGATAAAGTTTGTCGTTGTCTTTGGTGTAATTCATTTTAATTCCTCGTTGCAAGCGGTCGTTTTTACGAAAAAATTTGCAAATTACCGCCTAAAATAATAAATAGGGGGCGAAAAATTTTTCGCCCCTACTTAGGATATTCAATATAGGGATTATTTTTCTGATTGCAAGGGCTTAGCTAAATTCTTGCTCTTTGAATTTAATTAAATCTCGTCGCTCTTTTTTGTTCGGGCGGCGGTCTGGGTGGGGCATTGAAAGAGCATTTGCTTTGCGAGCGAACGCCATTGCCTCACGGTGTTTTACGCTTTTTTCAGTTTCTTGGTAGAGCAGTTGGGCTTCCGGAGCCCCTCGCCTTTGGTCACTGAGGGCTAACACTTCCACTTCTTTTTCTTCGTTACCTTGACGAAGTTTGATCGTCGCCCCAATTTCCACTGTTTTACTGACTTTCGCCCGTTGTCCGTTGTAATGGACTTTGCCCCCTTCAATCATTGCTTTGGCAATCGAGCGGGTTTTATAAAAACGGGCTGCCCAAAGCCATTTATCTAGCCGAACTTCGGCATCGTTTTCCTCTTTTTCGTGTTTATTTTTCATTTTCTGCCTTAAAATCAAAACAATAGTTGAAATATTAGAGCGAAAATGTGTTTTTTCAACTAAAATAACTCTAAAAAGGTAATATAAAATGAAAAAGCAGCTTCCTGACATTCTAAAAGTAGAAATCCTTGCCAAAACTCGCATTTTTGAAGTGCAATCGGTGGACTTACGATTTTCCAATGGCGAAGAGCGAGTTTACGAGCGTTTAACACCACAGCGCCGTTCTTCGGTAATGGTGATTCCGATTCAAAATAATGAACTGATTATGATTAAAGAATATGCGGTTGGCTCTGAGCGTTATGAGTTAAGTTTTCCTAAAGGCATTGTTGATGAAGGCGAAGAGCCGATTGAGAGTGCTAATCGAGAATTGCAGGAAGAAATCGGCTTTGGGGCGAAAAAGTTAGATTTTCTGCGTTCGCTTTATAGCTCGCCAAGCCATATGTATGGCTTAATGCACGTTTTTGTGGCGGAAGAGCTGTACCCGTCCAAATTAGAAGGCGATGAGCCGGAACCATTGGAAATTGTACGTTATCCGCTGGATAATATTGACGAACTATTGGCAGATCAGAGTTTTGCGGAATCACGGAATTTATCCGCCTTGTTTATGTTAAGAGACTATTTGAAACAGAAAAATAAATAAAAATAGATCTTGGGGAAAGCAAAATGCAAACATTAAATCAACAATTACTGGATAATGTTATCGCTCTTGCGAAAGAAGCAGGCGAACATTTAAAACAATTTTACGCTCGTTCGGTTGCGGTCAAAATTAAGGCAGATGATACGCCTGTTACAGAGGCAGATTTATTTATCAGTCAATTTGTAACCGAGCGTTTAAAACAACTTATGCCTGATGTGCCTGTTTTGTCGGAGGAGAGCTGTAATATTGCTTTGACAGAACGTAATCAATGGCAAGAATATTGGATTATCGACCCATTAGACGGTACTCAGCAGTTTATTAATCGTACCGATCAGTTTTCGATTGTGATTGGTTTAGTGCAGAAAAGAGGTGAGAAAAATCAGCCCGTTTTAGGGGTGATTTATGCTCCAATCGTAGATAAACTCTATTTTGCGATGGAAGCAAGCGGTGCATTTTTGCAAGAAAATGGCAAAATTCGACCGCTTGTAAAGGCAGAACAACAAACTGAAAAACCGTTAGTAATTGCGGTGGGTGGCCAAATGCACGCTGATAAAGCATTGCAAGCAATGGGCGGGCGTGAAGCTCAGTTCTTACAATATGGTTCAAGTAGCTTAAAAGCGGGCTTGGTGGCGGAAGGCAAGGCAGATTGTTATATTCGCTTTGGCGATACAGGCGAGTGGGATACTGCGGTTGCTGAAGTGTTACTTAAGGAAGTGGGCGGATCAGTTTTCGACTTTAATTTTGCTCCATTAACCTATAATCAGCGTGAAACCTTTATTAATCCTTACTTTGTGATGGTTAAAAATAGCTCGCTAAATTGGGATAAAATATTTTTATTCAAATAGGTAGTTCCCATTAGCAATTTTTATGATAATCTTGTACCCAACAATATTTTAACAATTAGAAAGAATAGGATTATTAAATGAATGCTGAAAATAGTTGCGTAGTCATTTTTGGTGCCTCAGGCGATTTAACTTTCCGTAAATTGATTCCTGCACTCTATAATTTATACAAAATTGGAAGATTGGGCGAGCACTTCTCCGTATTAGGCGTTTCCCGTTCGGATTTAACCGACAAAACGTTCCGCAAAAAAATGCGTGAGGCGTTAATCAAATTTGAAAAAGCAGAGGGAGAAGAATTAGATTCATTCTGCGAGCATCTCTATTATCAAGCACTAAATACCTCCGATGCGGCAGATTATGCCAAATTGCTGCCTCGTCTTGATGAATTACACGAAAAATACCAAACTGAAGGCAATACACTTTATTATCTTTCAACTCCGCCAAGTTTGTACGGCATTATTCCTGAGTGTTTAGCCGCTCATGGTTTAACCACAGAGGAAAAAGGCTGGAAGCGTATTATTGTGGAAAAACCCTTTGGTTACGATATTGAAACTGCGAAAAAGTTAGATGTTCAAATTCACAAAAATTTTGCCGAACACCAAATCTACCGTATTGACCACTATTTAGGCAAAGAAACGGTACAAAACTTGCTTGTGCTACGTTTTTCTAACGGCTTATTTGAGCCACTTTGGAACCGTAACTTTATCGACTATGTGGAAATTACTGGTGCAGAATCCATCGGGGTAGAAGATCGAGGTGGTTACTATGATGATTCTGGGGCAATGCGTGATATGTTCCAAAACCACTTACTGCAAGTTTTAGCAATGGTGGCAATGGAACCACCAGCCATTATTAATGCAAACTCAATGCGTGATGAAGTGGCAAAAGTATTGCATTGCTTACACCCACTCACTGAAGAATATGTAAAACATAACGTAGTATTAGGGCAGTACGGGCGTGGTACAGTTGATGGTAAAGAAGTGCCTGCCTATTTAGAAGAAAAAGGTGTGCCTGAAGATTCTAATACTGAAACCTTTATGGCAGTAAAATGTGAAATTGATAACTGGCGTTGGGCTGGTGTACCTTTCTATGTGCGTACAGGTAAGCGTTTACCAACTCGTGTAACCGAAATCGTGATTCACTTTAAAACCACACCACACCCAGTATTCAGCCAAAATGCACCAGAGAATAAACTGATTATTCGTGTGCAACCAGATGAAGGCATTTCAATGCGTTTCGGCTTGAAAAAACCGGGTGCAGGCTTTGAAGCAAAAGAAGTTTCAATGGATTTCCGCTATTCTGATTTAGGCAGTACATCAAGCCTACTTACCGCTTATGAGCGTTTATTACTTGATGCTCTAAAAGGCGATGCAACGCTCTTTGCCCGTACTGATGCAGTACACGCTTGTTGGAAATTTGTACAACCGATTTTAAAATACAAAGAAAATCGTGGACGTGTGTATGAATACGAATCTGGCACTTGGGGACCAACGGAATCGGATAAACTTATCGCAAGACACGGTAAAGTGTGGCGTAAACCAACGGATATATTGAAGAAAAAGGTATAAATTTCAGTTCCCCTCTTTAGCAAAGAGGGGGGATATAACGAGGTAAATTATGAATAAAGTTATTTTCCCAACCGCCCAAGCTGCAGTTGAACAAATCGCCCAAGAGTTTAAAACCTATAGCGAACAAAATCGCCCTGTGCATATTTCTCTATCAGGTGGTTCAACCCCGAAATTATTGTTTAAAACTTTAGCACAATCGCCATTTAATACTGAAATCCAATGGCAAAATCTCCATTTCTGGTGGGGCGATGATCGTATGGTTCACCCAACCGATCCTGAAAGCAACTATGGCGAAGTACAAAAACTATTGTTCGATCATATTGAAATTCCTGCGGAAAATATCCACCGTATTCGTGGCGAAGAAAATGTAGAGCAAGAACTTGCAAGATTTTCGCAAGAATTGACCGCTTGTGTGCCTGATTTAGCCTTCGATTGGATTATTTTAGGAATGGGAACAGACGGCCACACGGCTTCACTTTTCCCACATCAAACCGATTTTGACGATCAAAATGTGGCAGTAATTGCTAAACACCCAGAAACAGGGCAAATCCGCATTTCTAAAACGGCTTCATTGATTGAAAAAGCCAAACGCATTACTTACTTAGTTACAGGCAGCTCAAAAGCAGAAATTTTAAAAGAAATCCAAACCACCCCTGTGGAAGAATTACCTTACCCAGCGGCGAAAATTAAAGCAAAAAATGGGGTAACGGAGTGGTATTTGGATAGTGATGCGGCTAAAAATCTGTAACGGAAATTTTAGTTATGTTCAATCTTAACAATAAAATCTTTACTGCCGTGCAAAATAGTGAAAATGGCGAAGTGAGCAATCAAACGTATTTTCACTATTTTCAACAAGACAAAATGATATGGGCGGAATATCAAGGTGGTGAGATTTTAAAAGGATTTTTAATTGGCAAATGGATTTCAGATTGCCAAATTGAGTTTAGCTATCAGCATTTAAATCAACGATTAGAAAATCGTCTCGGGCGTTGTGTAACCACATTTTCTATAGATAATGGAAAATTGGTTGGACGTGAGCGTTGGCAATGGCTTGGCTCACTGGAAACAGGGCAATCACAAATTATAGAGATAAGTAGAGGATAAGTTTAATGAAAACACTTGGCATTTTAGGTGGAATGAGTGCGGAAAGTACGGTTTCTTATTACATCAATATTAACCGTGCGGTTAATCAAGCATTAGGCGGTAATTCTAGTGCTAAAATTCTTCTCTCAAGTGTGAATTTTGAAGAAATTGTGCAACATCAAAAACAGGGTAACTGGCAACAATCAGGCGAAATTCTTGCAGAGCAAGCCAAGTTATTAGAACAAGCTGGAGCAGAGGGCATTTTGCTTGCCACCAATACAATGCACAAGGTGGCGAAGCAGATTAGCGATAATATTTCTGTTCCCTTTCTGCATATTTTAGACTGCGTTGCAGATAGCATTCAATCAAAAGGCTTGAGCAAAGTTATCCTACTTGGCACACAGTTTACAATGAGCGATAATTTTTATCGTGATGAATTAATAGAGCGTGGCATTACGCCACTTGTGCCAGATGAAACAGCTCAAAAGGAAATCCACCGCATTATTTTTGATGAACTCTGTTTAGGCAAAATTGAAGAAAGCTCAAAAGCGTTCTACCTAGAAACCATTAAGCAGCTACAAGCACAAGGGGCGGAAGGTGTGATTTTAGGCTGTACCGAAATTGGCTTATTAATTCAACAATCAGACAGCGAATTACCGTTTTTTGATACCGCAGCATTGCATAGCCAAATGGCGGTGGAGTTTGTTTTAGGCTAATTAAAACAATAGATAGATTTAATATTTACAAGCGGTCAAATTTATAAAGAATTTTGCAAAATTTTAATGAAATTCAACCGCTTACCAAATTAAAAAACAACAGGAGCAAACAATGTCACAAAAAGGCGATATCGGCGTAATTGGACTCGCCGTAATGGGTCAAAACTTAATTTTGAATATGAATGACAACGGCTTTAAAGTCGTTGCATATAACCGCACTACTTCCAAAGTGGACGAGTTTTTAGCAGGACCTGCGAAAGACACAAACATAATCGGGGCGTATTCGTTAGAAGATTTAGCCGCTAAATTGGAAAAACCACGCCGTGTTATGTTAATGGTGCGTGCAGGTGAGGTAGTGGATCAATTTATTGATGCGTTAGTGCCACACTTAGAAGAAGGCGATATCATTATTGATGGCGGTAACTCAAATTACCCAGATACCAATCGTCGTGTGCAAGCCTTAGCAGAAAAAGGCATCCGCTTTATTGGCTCTGGTGTTTCAGGTGGTGAAGAGGGTGCAAGACACGGACCGTCTATTATGCCGGGTGGTGATGAATCTGCGTGGCCTTATGTTAAGCCTATTTTCCAAGCGATTTCGGCAAAAACCGATCAAGGTGAGCCTTGCTGTGATTGGGTTGGACGTGATGGTGCAGGTCATTTCGTGAAAATGGTTCACAACGGCATTGAATACGGCGATATGCAGTTAATCTGTGAAGCCTACCAATTCTTAAAAGATGGTTTAGGTTTAAGCTATGATGAAATGTACGAAATCTTCAAAGAGTGGAAAAACACTGAGCTAGACAGCTACTTAGTAGATATTACCACTGATATTCTTGCTTACAAAGATGAAGATGGCGAGCCATTGGTAGAGAAAATTCTTGATACAGCAGGTCAAAAAGGGACAGGTAAATGGACGGGTATCAATGCCCTTGATTTCGGTATTCCATTAACTTTGATTACCGAATCGGTATTTGCTCGTTGTGTATCGGCATTTAAAGATCAGCGTGTGGCAGCTTCAAGATTGTTCAACAAAGAGATTGGTAAAGTTGAAGGTGATAAAAAAGAGTGGATAGAAGCCGTTCGCCGTGCGTTATTAGCTTCAAAAATCATCTCTTACGCACAAGGCTTTATGTTAATTCGTGAAGCATCTGAGCAGTTTGGTTGGGACATCAACTACGGTGGCACAGCGTTATTATGGCGTGAGGGCTGTATTATTCGTAGCCGTTTCTTAGGCAATATCCGTGATGCATACGAAGCAAACCCATACTTAGTCTTCTTAGGTTCAGACCCATACTTTAAAGAGATTTTAGAAAACTGCTTGGCTGATTGGCGTAAAGTGGTAGCAAAATCGGTAGAGATTGGTTTGCCTGTGCCTTGTATGGCATCTGCAATCACTTTCTTAGATGGTTATACTTCAGAGCGTTTACCGGCTAACTTACTACAAGCCCAACGTGACTACTTCGGAGCTCACACTTATGAGCGTACCGACAAACCTCGTGGTGAGTTCTTTCATACCAACTGGACGGGACGTGGCGGTAATACTGCTTCAACCACCTATGATGTTTAATTAATTTACAAGCCACTTAATCATTAAGTGGCTTTTTTATACGAATTTTTAGTCAATATATCTTGGAGTAAATATTTTAAAATGTGTATAATAATGGAGTGATATTTCAACCATCGGTGAGGAGACACTATGCTTAGCGATCAAGACATTTTTAACCGTTATCAAACTAAAAAAGCAGAGTTTGAAAAAACGGCAGAGGTTACTCTTATCGGACATTCATTGTTCGATATGTGGGGAGATATGGAGCAGGGTACGCCAAATTTAGCCGGCAAACCAACAGCAAATTTAGGTTTATCCGGCACAAGTACTCGCCAATATTTAGATGTGATTATGAAGCCTGCACATATTGAGCACTTAGGCGATAAAGTTTTTATTTTTCTAGGTGTGAATGATATTGTTAAAGAGCTTGAATACTCACCAAAACAAGTGCTTGACTGGATTGAAGAAATTATCCAGCATCTTCGCAAAATTAATCCAAATGCTCAATACTTTTTATTGGAAGCCACACCGGTAAATAACATTACCACCACAAATAATGCAGCAATTAAAGTGCTAAATGATTATTTTGAAGCGAATGTCCCTGCTTATCTTACTTATGTAAAAACGTGGGAACACTTTGCTGATGAAGAAGGGAATTTAGATTTAACCTTATGCCACGATGGATTGCATTTCACTCAAGCTGGCTATGATCGTTTAGAGAAGATTTTAACGAGATATTTATAAATTCATATTAACAAGTTGCACCTTACTCTGTTTTATTACTATATCACTGAGTAAGGTGCAAAATAATGATATTTATTTTACTAATTTAATAAGCACGCCACTTCCCGGTAAAAATGAGCTTGCTGTTTCGGCTGCAATATCAATAATCACCTCTCTAAATTTATCGCTTGATAATACTTCAAGATTATTCTCATTTTCTAATCTTTCTCCATTTACCGAATTAATTCTCATATAAACGGTTTCTTGTGTTGATTTTTTATAACACTTAAAAATATGAATGTGTAATAAATAAAGCTCAAATTTATGGTAACGAATAGTGTCGCTAATAATTCAATTAGATTTAATTTTGGATAATAAACGATTATTAATTTTTTGTACCATATCCGATTTTGATAGAGCAGGTTTAATTAAATTATCGCTATCTAATACAATATCATATTTCTTTGGTTTAAATTTATTAATGAATTTATTATGGAAATTATCATCAATATTACCATTCTCATTATCAAAAGTTTGTGAAAGAATATTCTCTCTTACACAATTTTCAGTTAATTTTAAGGTAATACTACCATTATGAACGTGATATTTTGCAAGTTCATCAGCATTCTCATTAATAATACTAATATGTTTTGCGTCTGTATTTGAAATAGTGATTTTTTCTTCTCGATCATATTCATATTCGGTATAGCGTTCAGCCATAATATTCCAATATGATTTTAAGAAACAGCCCTCATAAGAAATATCAATATCATCATTTTCTTGAGGCGATTTTTTCCCAACAAAACTTTTGATTAATTTGGTTGTTTTATTCTTAAACATATCCAATTTACCAAAGGCTTCTTCTTTTAATTTATTTGCCTCATTAATAGCAGCATTTTTATTATAGATTTCTTTAAATTTGAAGATTTCTGTTTTAGGAATAGCTTTAAATTGTGTCTGTGTTGGTATTTCAATTAAAGACATTTTTATTTCCTTAATGTAAGCAAGCGGTCAGATTTTTGCAAAATTTTACAAAATTCTGACCGCTTGTTAATTAATTACAGTGCTTCAATCTCTGAATACTGCACCTGCAATTTCTCTAAACCACTTAGATACTCTTGCATTTTTTCATGCTCTTTGGCGATGACTTGCTCTGGAGCTTTTGCCACGAAAGCTTCGTTTGAGAGTTTGCCTTCAATGCGAGCCACTTCCCCTTTGAGTTTGTCCATCTCTTTGGTTAAACGAGCCAGTTCAGCGTCTTTGTTGATGAAACCAGCCATTGGGATCAAGATCTCGCCATTTGCCACCAATTTCGCTACTGATAGCGGTGTGCCCTCACCGGTTGCCAGCACTTTAACGCTATCGAGTTTTGCCATTGATTTTAGCAATACTTCGTTGGCATTCAAGATGGCGATTTCGTCCGCCGAGAAGTTACGAGCGATTAGGTCTAAGCCTTTGCTTGGGGCGATATTGTTTTCCGCCCGAATGTTACGCACCGCCACAATCACTTCTTTGATGAAGTTGATTTGGTGCTCGGCTTGTTCGTCAATTGCAAGCGGGTCAAATTGCGGGAATTTTTGCAACATAATGGTATCGGCTTCAATGCCCACAAAGCCTTTCACTTTCTGCCAAATTTCTTCGGTGATGAATGGCATTACCGGGTGGATTAAACGCAGTAATTTTTCCAACACATTTATTAGCGTGCGGCTTGCTCCACGGCGTTGTGCGTCCGTGCCTTTGAAGAAGATTGGCTTGGTTAGCTCTAAGTACCAGTCGCAGAACTGATCCCAAGTAAATTCGTAGATCGCATTTGCCACTAAATCAAAACGGTATTGGCTGAGTGCGGTGCGAAATGTTTCCACTGTGCGGTTGAATTGGCTTTCAATCCAACGATCTGCAAGGCTAAATTCCACTTCGCCTTCGCTTAAATCTAATTTGTCGTTAGTCAGTACGAAACGGCTTGCATTCCACAGTTTGTTGCAGAAGTTGCGGTAGCCCTCTAAGCGTTTCATATCCCAGTTGATGTCACGCCCGTTGCTGGCAAGAGCCGTCAAGGTGAAACGCAAAGCGTCTGTACCATGTGCCACAATGCCGTCCGCAAATTCTTTGCGGGTCGCTTTGGCAATTTTCTCCGCTAGTTGTGGCTGCATCATATTGCCAGTGCGTTTTTCCAAGAGATCTTCAAGGGAAATGCCGTCAATCATATCAATCGGGTCAAGTACATTGCCCTTAGATTTTGACATTTTTTTCCCTTGCTCGTCACGGATTAAGCCCGTTACATACACGGTTTTGAACGGCACTTGCGGTTTGCCGTTTTTATCTTTAATGAAGTGCATCGTGAACATAATCATTCGTGCAACCCAGAAGAAGATGATGTCGAAGCCGGTGATTAACACATCAGTCGGATGGAACATTTTCAGTTCTTTGGTCTGCTCCGGCCAGCCTAAGGTTGAGAATGTCCATAAGCCTGAGGAGAACCAAGTATCCAGCACATCTTCATCTTGGCGGAGGGCTAAATCCGCAGGCAAGTTGTGTTTTGCACGCACTTCCGTTTCATCACGAGCTACATAGACATTACCCGCTTCGTCATACCACGCCGGAATGCGGTGTCCCCACCAAAGTTGGCGAGAGATACACCAGTCTTGAATATCTCGCATCCAAGAGAAGTAGAGGTTTTCGTACTGTTTCGGCACGAACTGGATTTCGCCGTCTTCCACCGCTTTGGTTGCTACTTCGGCAAGCGGTTTCACGCTCACATACCATTGGTCGGTCAGCATTGGCTCAATCGGCACGCCACCACGGTCGCCGTAAGGCACTTTTAAGTCGTGCGGTTTGATTTGATCTAACAGACCGAGTGCTTCAAAATCGGCAACAATTTTCTTACGAGCCGCAAATCGTTCTAAGCCTTGATAGTCGGCAGGAATTGGGGCAGCGTAGTCAGCAAGCGGTTTACCGTCTGTACCGATAATTTCTGCTTCCGCACGAATATCTGCGTTCAGCGTCATCACATTCACCATCGGCAAGCTGTGGCGTTTGCCCACTTCGTAGTCGTTGAAGTCGTGAGCAGGGGTAATTTTCACCACGCCCGTACCAAATTCACGATCCACATACTCATCGGCGATGATCGGGATCTCACGGTTCGCCAGAGGCAGTACCACGCTCTTACCAATCAGAGCTTGATAGCGTTCATCTTCGGGGTGAATCGCCACCGCCGTATCGCCCAGCATCGTTTCAGGACGGGTCGTTGCCACCACTAAGTAATCCAATCCGTCAGCGGTTTTTGCACCGCCTGCAAGCGGATAGCGGAAATGCCAGAGCGAGCCTTTGCTCTCTTTGTTTTCCACTTCCAAATCAGAAATCGCAGTGTGCAATTTCGGATCCCAGTTTACAAGGCGTTTGCCACGGTAAATCAAGCCTTCTTCGTGTAGGCGAACAAACACTTCTTTCACCGCATTCGACAAGCCTTCGTCCATCGTAAAACGCTCACGATCCCAGTCAATTGAGTTGCCTAAGCGACGCATTTGCTGGCTGATTGTGCCGCCCGAATAGGCTTTCCAATCCCAGATTTTGTTGATAAACGCCTCACGACCGTAATCGTGGCGGGTTTTGCCTTCTTCGGCAGCGATTTTACGCTCTACCACCATCTGAGTAGCAATCCCTGCGTGGTCTGTTCCCGCTTGCCAAAGGGTATTATTCCCCTCCATACGGTTAAAGCGGATCAGCGTATCCATCAAAGTCTGCTGGAACGCGTGCCCCATATGCAGGCTACCCGTTACATTCGGTGGCGGAATAGCAATACAGTAGCTTGGTGCGGATAAATCTTCGCTCGGTTTAAAATAGCCTTGCGATTCCCAGTGTTGGTAGAGAGCTTGCTCTACAGCGGAAGGGTTAAAACGATCTTCCATTGTGAATTGTTTTGTCATCTATTTGTTCTCTTTGTTTTATTTAATATATTTTTAATCTTTATACCAATATCTGTTAGCACTATATTAGGGGAACTTTTGTCTTGAGTTTTATATAAAAGAATTGTTCCAGAAGCATCAGTTACCTTTATATCGGGATAAGTAATTCTAATTAACTCTAATTTTTCCAGTTTTTCTAAAACTTCTTCAGAACAGGATAATAGAGGGCTCTCTTCCTTAAGGAGATATTTTTCAGATTCAGATAATTTTCTGATAATTTTATTTTCATCATATGAAAAAATCCTTTTTAATTTATTGAGCATTTTACTTATCATGAATTGTAAAAATGCACCAATAGCAATCCAAATAATATTAGCCATGATATTTGTAATATCAAAAGTATTTAAAATATTATCTATCATATTCACCCTCGATAGAGCCACTCCTGACGAGTGCCTATTTATTTCAGCACCCGTCAGAGATGGGTGTTATCAATTTATGTTTTGCAAGCGGTTTATTTTGAGCGATTTTTTGCAAATTTTCCTAAAAATCCAACCGCTCTTTTACCCCACACGAGCCGTGTGGGGTTACTCATAGTTGAGCCGCTTACGGCTCTTGGCTTTTTTCAGCCTCGGAGAGGCTGGGATCAGCTAGCTTCGCACGGCTCGTGCTAGGTGGAATACACCATATCCAAATGCTCAATCCCATCTTCCAAATATAACCCCGACACCGCTCGAAAGCCGAAGCTTTCGTAAAACCTTTGCAGATAGCTTTGAGCCTGTGCGTGTATCGGCGGATGAGGGAAATGCTCAAGGCTGTAATGGATAGCCCGTTGTACTAATTCTCTTGCCAAGCCTTTTCCTCGTTCAGTTTTTACCACTAACACTCTACCGATATGAGTGCCTTTTTCACTCGGAATTAAACGGCAGTAAGCGGTCAGATTTTTGGTGTTTTTTGCAAATAAATGCACCGCTTGTAGGTCTTTATCGTCCACTTCCTGATAGGGGCAGTTTTGCTCCACCACAAAAACGGCTGTGCGGGCGTGGTAGATTTCAAATAGCTCTTGAGTAGAAAGTTGCTCAAAGGCTTTAGCTTGCCAATTTAGGGTGTTTAACATTGTACGGTTTCCAATTGCCAGCCCAGTTGGCGGTACTGTTTATAACGCTCACGGGCTTGTGCTTTAGCGGTTTCTTCCACAGGCACAAAATCAATAATATGATTGAAACTGTTAATAAAATCGGGGAGTTCCGTTTGTAATGAAATGAGTAAATCCCGATGTTGTGCATTGCGTTTGCCTTTCCAAGAAATTTCAATCGGTGTTGGGTAAGTGGTAATTTCGCCCGATAAATTATGGGGTACGAAAGAATCGGGATCTCTTGCCCAAAGTGCTTCATCAATCTTCAAGGCTTGTTGTTCTGTTTCACAGGCAATTAGTACTCGCTTACCTAATCGCCACGCTTGAGCGGCAAGTTCACAAGCCTGAGCTTCAGCGGCTGAGATCTCGGCTGAGCCTTCTTGGCTTAAGAGATAAAATTGCACTTGTTTCACAGAATATCCTAGAAAATCTAAAAGCTATTTAAACCTTAGATTTTAGCTGAAAATTGCGTAAATATAAAATCTAAGCCGTTATTTTTGCGAAAAATATCTGAAAATTATTCATAGCCTTGTTGCCATTGGCAAAAGCAACGTTCAAAAAGTGATGCTTTTGTGTCTGCTTTTATTGATATTAAAGATGAACTAATTTAATTTTGCTTGCTCTAATTGGGTAATGCACTATTTCAGTAGTTAGAAATTGTGTAGAATACTTATCCCACTTGTCTATTTTATAAGGAACTTACTATGGGTTTATTTGATTTTGTTAGTAATATCGGTCGTAAATTATTTAATAAAGAGGAAGATGCTTCAAAAGCAGTTACTGAGCATTTGGTGGAAGATAATCCAGGCGTGGAAAATGTGAATGTAACCGTTGAAAATGGCGTAGCGAAAATTTCCGGTATCGCTTCAAGTGCTGCAGCAGTTGAGAAAGCAGTATTGATGGCAGGTAACGTAGCGGGTATTACTAACGTGAATATTGATGCTTTACAACTTGCAAGAGAAGAGCAGTTAGCTGGCGATGATGAGTTTTATGTTATCCAAAAAGGCGATACATTATGGGAAATCGCAACGAAAGCATACGGCAACGGTGCAAAATATAAAGCTATTGTAGAAGCAAATAAAGAAGTGATTAAAGACGAAAACAAAATCTTCCCTGGTCAAAAAATCCGTATTCCGAAAGATTTATAATTAAGAAGAGCCAAACTTATGAGAGTAGAGTTTAGCTCTTCTTGCTTCAAATAGTTGTAAAAAAGCTCTGCATTTGCAGAGCTTTTTTGTACGGAATTATTTATTTTCTACCGCTTGTTTTACTTCTTCAGCTTTTGTTTCGGTTACTTCTTTTAACTCAGCTGCTTTTTCAACTACGGCATTTTTAGCTGCCTCTGCTTTGTCTGCGGTTGCTTGTGTAGCATTTTTAGCAGCAGCTTTTAGCTCTGTAGCTTTAGTTTCTGTTGCTGCTTTAGCTTCCTCAGCTTTTTCAATTACGGCATTTTTTGCAGCTTCTGTTTTATCTGAAGCTGTTTGTGAAGCATCTTTAGCTACTTCTTTTAATTCTTCCATTTTTGCTTCAGCTGCTACTTTCGCTTCTGTAGCTTTTTCAACTACTGCATTTTTTGCTTCTTCAGCCTTATCTGTGGTCGCTTGTACGGCTTCTTTAGCTGCTGCTTTTACTTCATCAGTTTTAGCCTCAGTAACTGCTTTTACTTCATCAGTTTTCGCTTCAGTTACTGTTTTAACTTCTGTGGTTTTTTCAACAATAGCGTTTTTAGCTTCTTCTGCTTTATCTGCGGTTGCTTGTACAGCTTCTTTTGTTGCTTCTTTAACTTCTGTTGCTTTCTCAACAACTGCTTCTTTTACTTCAGCGGCTTTATCTGCGGTTGCTTGTGCAGCCTCTTTTGCTTGATCGCAAGCAGCAAGCGTCATCGTTGTACCTAATACTAATAAAGATAAAATTGTTTTTTTCATTCCGAGTTCCTTAAATTAAAAATAAACAAATACATTTTGCAATGTAGTTACTTAGTCTGATTAAATCATAAAAAGTTCACTATCATAAAAAATGCCTATCAATTTTTAATCAATAGGCATTTTTGTTTAGTGATTTTTACTCAATATTGGTTGAGCGGGGTGCAGATTGTACTTGGCTGACTGCACTGGTGTAGCCGCCGAAACCTTTTCCGTAGAAGTAATATTTAGAGTGTTGCCATTCTGTTATGGTCAAAGAGTCTAAATTTTCTGTTGGTGGGGTAGCAACGGTCATTTCAGCTTTGATATGTTCAGCACGAGAGAATGTACCTAATCGACCATTAAAGCTGTAGTTACTTTCATAGGTTGAAACTGGCACTTCAATTGCTTGTTGCATTTCTGTTTCAATGGCTGGAGCAACAGTTGCTTTTGATTGGAATTTGCTAACACGCTCGTTCTTCTCTTTTACCAAATCACGTTCAGAAGGCTGAGCAACAACACTGCCAAATGGGGCAATATGTTCTTTTACTTCTGATTTTTGAATTTCTGGCTCTAAAGCTTTTTCTACTTTAGACTTAGTGTGTTCTGCTTGTTTTTCTTTGACTAAATCACGATTAGTCGGCTGAGTAACAAACCCACCTAATGGGCTAACAGAATGTGTTTTCTTCCCGGTTGTTTTTTTCTCGGCTTCAACAGACTTGTTTTCTTGTTGTTCAAGCATTTGATCAACAGATAAGAATTGCGCTTTTTCTTCTGTTTTTACCGGTGCTGCAAATTGTACCCAAACTTTACCACTAGCAAGTTCAGGCGAAGCAACGGCTGAGCTTAATGGCATAGCAGTAGTTGTATTACCACGCTGATTTTCTCGGCGACGCTGATTACCTACACGCAAATGGCGAGGCAAACGGCGTTGGCGGTTGTTATCACGATTTTCAGAGCTGCTTTCAGCAACGGTTTCTGTAGCTACAAGCGGTTGAATATTACTTGCTACGCTCGCTCCTTCGGAGCTGTTGGCTAAGCCAACGTTCAAATATAAGTGTTTGTCATCACTTTTTTGCAAATCTTCAACATCAGCTACTTTAGTTGCAACAGTTTCTACTGTTGCAGGCACTAATTTCTCACTTACAACCTCTGCTGTTTCAACACGCACTTTTTTGCGTAATTCACGGCGTTGGCGGCGTTCTGCTTGGTTTTCACGTTGATTATTGCGGCTTTCCTGTACTCCAGTTACGTTAGCAACTTCTTCAACGACCGCACGGCGTTGTTTTTTCTCTGCACGAGTAGCTTTTTCTTCTTGCGAAGTGGCTTGATTTTGCTGTTGTTTACGCTCTTGATTTTCCGTTTTTGTATTGCGGTTCGGGCGTTCACGACGTTGGCGACGATCTCGCTGATTACGAGCTTTTGGTTTCGGTTTTTTCTCTTCTTTTTCTTCCGTCGCAAACCAACCTTTAATTGTTGCTATTAAGCGGCTCAATAACGATGGTTTAGCAGGCTTGACTGGTGTTGGGGAAGGCTGAAGATTCAGCTCCGAGCTTTGTAATACAGATTCTACCGTAATCACAGGTTCGTTACGGGTGACTAACACATCATCGTGGTGGTGATGGTGAGGATGCTCCTCTTCTGTACGAGTTTCATAATGTTTGGTGAGATCGTAACTCAAGGTTGGCGTTACTTCATTTTCACGCAGACGATATACCGCAAAGTGAGGGGTTTCCATGCTTTCAGACGGTACAACCACAATTTGTACATCGTGGCGTTTCTCAATGCTGGAAATCGCTTTACGTTTTTCGTTAAGTAAGTAGCTGGCGATTTCCACCGGCACAATGGTGTGAACCTGTGCAGTGTTTTCTTTGATCGCTTCTTCTTCTAATAAACGTAAGATCGAAAGTGCGATTGACTCATTATCACGCACCTTACCTGTTCCCTGACAGCGAGGACAAATATGAGATGAAGCCTCACTTAATGAGGGGCTTAAACGCTGGCGGCTCATTTCTAACAAACCGAAACGGGAAATGCGGGCAAATTGGATTCTCGCACGGTCTTGGCGTGTCGCTTCACGAATACGGTTTTCCACTTCACGTTGGTGGCGAACCGGTGTCATATCGATAAAGTCGATCACAATCAGACCACCTAAGTCACGCAAACGTAACTGACGGGCAATTTCATCAGCCGCTTCTAAGTTGGTGTTAAGAGCCGTTTCTTCAATATCGCCACCACGGGTTGAGCGTGAAGAGTTAATATCAATCGAGGTTAATGCCTCTGTGACATCAATAACGATAGAGCCACCTGATGGTAAACGCACCTCACGTTGGAATGCCGATTCAATTTGCGATTCAATTTGATAGTGGCTGAATAGTGGTACTTCGCCTTCATATAACTTCACACGGTTGATGAAATCAGGACGAACAAGGCGAATGTGGTTTTTAGCTTTCTCGAACACTTTTTTGTTGTCGATTAAGATTTCGCCAATATCACGGCGTAGATAGTCACGAATTGCACGCACAATTACGTCACTTTCTTGGTGAATTAAGAACGGAGCTGGGCGAGATTCCGCCGCTTTTTTAATCGCTTCCCAGTGGTGTAACAAGACTTTTAAGTCCCATTGTAACTCTTCCGGCGATTTGCCGACACCTGCGGTACGAACGATTAAGCCCACGTCTTCCGGTACATCTAAGCAGTCTAAAGCCTCTTTGAGTTCTAAACGCTCATCACCTTCAATACGGCGGGAAATACCACCGGCACGAGGGTTGTTCGGCATTAAGACTAAGTAACTGCCCGCAAGCGAAATAAAGGTGGTTAAGGCTGCTCCTTTGTTACCACGCTCTTCTTTGCTGACTTGAACAATCACTTCTTGCCCTTCTTGAATAATATCTTTGATATTCGGGCGACCGTTAAACACATAGTCTGACGGGAAGTATTCTCGGGAAATTTCTTTTAAAGGTAGGAAGCCGTGGCGTTCTGCACCGTAATCCACGAATGCAGCTTCAAGGCTTGGTTCGACACGGGTAATTTTACCCTTGTAGATATTGGATTTTTTCTGTTCGTGACCAGGGCTTTCAATGTCCAAGTCAAATAAGCGTTGCCCATCAACGAGGGCAACACGCAACTCTTCTTTTTGAGTTGCATTGATTAACATTCTTTTCATTGTGTTTTCTCATTATTTTGTTTTTGTCTTACACGGCCATTTTGACCCATTAATAAGGGAATGGATTTAATGTCTATCTCACGACTGTCTTCATTCCCGATAGTGCATTGATAGTTGTCTCACGTTTACTTTGTCTTGTCTTAAAGAAACTGCAAAATCAATCACTTAAGGCTTGTTTATCTCTATTACAAGCGGTTATTTTTGCTTTATTTTTTGCAATTTTCTATTGCTTTTTCAAGCCAAAAATAACGGGTTATTATCGCACTTTAACCTTGAAAAAGGCAAGGTAATTATTGTAGGGTAGCTGTTATTTGTGGGTATGAATATTGGAGTAAAAAGGTAAGAATGAAGAAATAACGAGATTTGGTGTGAGTACTGGAGATAAGCGTGAAATCTAAGCGGTTAAATTTGCAAAAAAAGTGCTAAATTTAACCGCTTGTAAAACGAATATTATGCTTTTGCCGTCATTTTTTTCACGGCATCTTCAGTGGTCCAGAGGTCATTTGCGATAATACGATAGTTGGTTAATGCTGCAAGATAGCCGTCACCTTCAGGAATACGAGGCCCTGCGGTTGCATCTTTCACCACTGTTACTTCAAAACCTTGCTCAATTAACTCACGCAAGTGTGAATCAATACATAAGTTGGCCGCCATACCGGCTAAAATCACTTGGTCGATTTTACGTTTGCGTAATTGCAACACTAAGTCATTGGTTTCCGGGCCAAAGATTTTGTGTGGAGAGGTGATTACTGTTTTACCATCAAAAATGTATGGTTTGTACTCAGGCATAAAGTCTGCACCTGAATTTTCAAAGCCTTCCATGGTGTATTGACCTTTTCTTGCAAACATTCCGCTGTCGTGCATAAAGTGTTCGCCCGGTGAACCAAATTCCCATTTGTGATCAGTCGGGTAATAGTAGTGTGGCGAAACAAAGGTTGGCATATCGACAGCTTTTGCTGCTTTAAATAAGCTTTCAATGTTAGCTACAGTGTTGTTTTCGTTGATTGAGTCACCTAACACACCCCACATCACGCCTTTCGGGCTTAGGAAGTCAATTTGTGGATCAACTACTACTAATGCCACACGTTTTGGATCAATGGTCATTCCATGGCGTTTTAAACCGTATTGTTCCGGCTCGGCATAAGGTGATTTTTCTGCACTGGCTTGTTTTGCATTTGCTGTTGATGCAATACCTAATGCACCTAATACACTGGCTGCCATTGCAATACGAGAGCCGTGGTTAAGGGCTTGACGGCGTTCTTGGTTGATTTCTTCAAATTGTTCTTGTGACATCATTTTATCCTCATTAATAGATATACAAATTGTAACGATAACTTGCGTTACCGAACGGGTTGATATTATAGTGATCGCATTTCTCCTGTTTTAACCGTTCGTCTCAATTCTTTACCCAAGGAGCTTAATGTGGATAGTTTGACTCATCTTTTTACCCAATTTCAGTTTCGTACGGACTTATTTCATCTAGGTCAGTTGTGCCAAATCGGGACTTTTAATGAAGAGAATAAAGGCTATTTACATTTCGTTCGCCAAGGACGTTTTATTTTAAATCAGGCTGCCGAACGCCCTATTACGATTGAACGCCCTGCGATTATTTTTTCACCGACCAATATTTTGCATAGTTTGCACCCGTTAGATGATAGTGGGTTAGATATATTTTGTATTAATTTTGATTTTGGCAAAGGGATTCGCAACCCATTAACCCATACCTTGCACAATATTGTGATCTTAGAGTTGGCACAGTATCCGGAATTGGGGGTTTTAGCTGATCAAATTTTTAGTGAAGTGAATCAGAAAGGGTGTGGTTATCAGGCAATGATCCATCATTTATGTGCCTATTTTACCTTGAAAGTTGCCCGCCAATGTTTAAAAAAAGGGTATATTCAAACAGGTTTGTTAAAAGGCTTGGCAGATAAGCAACTGGGGAAAGTGCTGTTAGCTATTCACAATGCACCAGAGCGAGATTGGAATGTAGAGGAGTTAGCAAATGTGGCATTAATGTCTCGCTCACGCTTTGCCGCTTATTTTAAACAAATTATGGGGGTTTCACCGATGGATTATCTCACTAACTGGCGAGTAGCGGTTGCCCAGCATTTATTACAAAAAGGGATACCCGTAGCATTGGTGGCAGAGCAAGTCGGTTATAGCCATAATGCTGCTCTCAGCCGTGTCTTTATGCGGGAATTAGGGCTTTCACCTACGGAATGGTTAGCTCAAAATAAAGAATCGTAACCTGATGGCAACCAAGAGCAGAATGGTAAAAAGATCAAAAAATTTAACCGCTTGTAGTGTGAAGAACAGTGTGACACAAGCGGTTAAATGTTGTCTTAGATGCCAAGAGAATCCCAAATCTCATCAATGCGTTTCACCACATTGTCATCTTTTTTGATTGGCGTTCCCCACTCTCTTGAGGTTTCACCCGCCCATTTATTGGTGGCATCAATCCCCATTTTTGAGCCTAACCCTGCAATTGGCGAGGCAAAATCGAGATAATCAATCGGCGTGTTTTCAATTAGTGTGGTATCTCGCGCAGGATCACAACGGGTGGTAATTGCCCAGATAACATCTTTCCAATCTCGGGCGTTCACATCATCATCGCACACAATCACAAACTTGGTGTACATAAATTGACGTAGGAACGACCAAACCCCCATCATCACCCGTTTGGCGTGTCCGGCATATTGTTTTTTCATTGTTACCACCGCTAAGCGGTAAGAACAACCTTCTGGCGGCAAGTAGAAATCGACAATTTCCGGAAACTGTTTTTGCAAAATCGGAATAAAGACTTCATTTAATGCCTCGCCTAACACTGCCGGTTCATCAGGTGGTCTGCCAGTGTAAGTAGAGTGATAAATCGCATCTTTTCGCATAGTAATATGGGTAACAGTGAATACAGGGAAATATTCTTGCTCGTTGTAGTAGCCGGTATGATCGCCGTAAGGACCTTCTAAGGCGGTTTCTTCTAAATCAATATAGCCTTCCAGCACAATTTCTGCACTTGCCGGTACTTCTAAATCGTTTGAAATGGATTTAACCACCTCAGTTTTATTGCCACGCAAAAGCCCTGCGAATGCGTATTCCGAAAGCGTATCCGGCACAGGCGTTACCGCAGCTAAAATCGTAGCAGGATCTGCCCCAATCGCAACAGATACAGGGAATGGTTTATCAGGATTTTCCGCTTTCCACTCTTGGAAATCTAACGCACCGCCACGATGGGAAAGCCAACGCATAATCAGCTTGTTTTTATCGATTAATTGCTGGCGATAAATACCTAGATTTTGGCGTTTTTTGTAAGGACCTTGTGTAATCGTCAGTCCCCAAGTTACAAGTGGGGCAACATCGCCTTTCCAACAGTGCATAATTGGTAACTGAGTGAGATCAACATCATCACCTGAAATTACCACCTGCTGACATTCCGCACGGCTTAACACTTTCGGTGGCATATTGAGAATTTGTTTCCATTGAGGAAGTTGCCCAATTAAATCTTTGAAACCTTTTGGCGGCTCAGGCTCTTTCAAAAAGGCAAGCAGTTTGCCTAATTCACGCAAGGCTTTGGTATCTTCCTGCCCCATTCCCATTGCTACACGCTTTGGCGTACCAAATAAGTTACATAAAACGGGAATTTGGCTACCTTTTGGGTTCTCAAACAGTAATGCAGGCCCACCTTTTCGTAAGGTGCGGTCTGCAATTTCGGTCATTTCTAAATAAGGATCGATTTCTTGCTTAATGCGAACTAGCTCGCCTTGTGCTTCAAGCAAATCAAGAAATTCTCGTAAGTTTTTATATTTCATAGCGGTCATATTTCTGAAATTTTTTGCAAGTATATAGAAAAATGACGATGAAAAATACCCATAAAAAATTTATAGAAATTTTATTGGATTTTGCTAAAATACACCTACTTCAAATTTATAAAAGGAGATTTTATGTTTAAGAGAACATTAATCGGTTTAGCCGTTTTAGGAGCAGGAGTTGCTCAAGCAGACGTATTAACCAGTATCAAACCGTTAGGTTTTATCGCGAATGCGATTACTGATGGTATAACTGAAACCAAAGTGTTATTACCAGTAACCGCTTCTCCGCACGATTACAGCTTAAAACCATCTGATGTATCGCAGTTACAATCTGCTCAATTAGTGGTTTGGGTGGGCGATGGTTTAGAAAGTTTCTTAGAAAAAAGTATCGAAAAGCTCCCGAAAGAGAAAGTTTTAACTCTTGAAGATGTTGATGCGATTGAGGAGATCGTAGAAAAGAACAGTAAAAAAGAGAAAGACCACGATCATAAGCACGAGCATAAACATAATCACGAACATAGTCACGAACACAAACATAGTCACGATCATAAACGCGACCACAGCCACGATCATCACGGACATAACCACGATGAAGATTGGCATATTTGGTTATCAAGTGAAGCTAGTGTATTAGCGGCGGAACAAATCGCTACACGTTTAAGCGAGCAATTACCGGAGCAAAAAACGAAAATTGCCGATAATTTAGCAAAATTTAAGGCAAATTTAGCCGCTAAGAAAGCAGAAATTGTGAAGCAATTAGAGCCAGTTAAAGCAAAAGGCTACTACACATTCCACGATGCTTATGGCTATTTTGAAAGAGAGTATGGCTTAAATTCATTGGGTTCATTTACCATCAACCCAACAGTTGCACCGGGTGCAAAAACGCTTGCCGCAATCAAGAAAAATATCGCTAAAAATAAAGCTCAATGTTTATTTGCTGAGCCGCAATTTACCCCAAAAGTGATTGAAACATTAGCAAAAGAAACGCAAGTAAATGTAGGACAATTAGACCCACTAGGTGCAAAAGTTCAGCTAAGTGCAACCGCTTATCCTGAATTTTTACAATCTTTAGCTGATGAGTTTAGCAAATGTTTACCTAAATAAGGTAAAAAAATAACCCCATTTAAGTCAATTTAAATGGGGTTTGTTTTATTATTCCTTCACAATAATTTTCTTACCATTAGTAAAATCAATCTGTTTGGCAACAGTAATATGACCAATTGGTGTCTCAAGTGAGGTGAATACGGATCTTACATTTTCCGGTAATGTTTCAATAGGCAAGACAACCGTAATATTTTCTTTCTTTTTCACTGCAATTGCCTTGTCTAACTTGGTTTGTACTTCTTGAACAAAGAAAATTTGATCATTGATAGTAAAAGCCGATAACCAATTTAGATTTTTACCGAGATTATTAACTTCATAGGTTAATACAACGATATCTTGGTTATCTGTTTGGCTGTTCCCCTTTGGATCAAATGAATTTTTACATTTTGGTTAAATGCTGTTAGGTTTTTATCTTCAGTTTGCTTTGTTTCCATTTTTTTAGTCTCGGTTTTATTTGTTCCAGTTTTTGTTGCTTGATTATTTTCTGCTGCCTGGGTATTAAGCGTAAATAGTGAAATAGCTGTAAGTGTGAATAAAAATTTCTTAATAGACATAATATTCCTCATTAGTAGTAAGTAGTAAGTTTCAGGATAAAAATGACCGCTTGTAAACCTAGTAACTAGGCCTTCTTCAAAAATTCAGACTTCAGCATAATTTTGCCACAATCCACATTGTGATCGCCTTTTGCTAAACGAATCCCTTTGAATTTAGTACCTTTTTTCAAAACTTCTGACGATCCTTTCAATTTAAGATCTTTGATTAATAATACATCGTCGCCGTCAGATAATAAATTACCATTACTATCCTTTACAATTAACACATCTTCATCTTGTTCTGTTTCTTCACCATTCCATTCATAAGCACAATCGGGGCAAACAAATTGAATAGAATCGTGGTAGGTATTTTCACCTTTACATTCAGGGCATACAGGGTATGTCATGCTATTTCCTTATTGATTTATATGAAAATGCCATTATATAGCAAAATATTATAAAAAGGTATGAAGACAATTTTTTACACATTATAAAGAAAAGTCAGTTAGAATAAGGAGAGATTAAAATAAAGGAGGAAACTATGGTAGTCGATCCTAATTATCAGCAAGAATTAGAAAAATATGAAAATCCGGTACCAAGCCGTGAGTTTATTTTAAATACGATTCGCGAACATAACGCCCCAATGAGCCGTGATAAGCTGTTGGAAGTTTTTCATATTTATGATGAAGAACGTATGGAAGGTATTCGCCGCCGTTTACGTGCAATGGAAAATGATGGCGAACTCGTTTTCACCAAAGGAAAACGTTATGCCTTGCCTGAAAAAATGGATTTGATTAAAGGCACGGTAATCGGTCATCGTGATGGTTACGGCTTTCTACAAGTTGAAGGGCACGAAAAATTAGCTACTAAAAGTGAAGATTGGTTTATTCCAAATGCTCAAATGGTGCGAGTGATGCACGGTGATTTTGTGTTAGCACAGCCTAATGGTACAGATAGACGAGGCAGAAAAGAAGTGCGTATTGTGCGTGTGCTAGAAGCTCGTAAAAAGCAGATTGTGGGGCGTTTCTTCCTTGAAAGTGGCATCGGTTTTGTTGTGCCTGATGATAGCCGTATCAATCAAGATATTCTAATCCCTGACGAACATCGTATGGGTGCAAGAATGGGGCAGGTTGTGGTGGTAGAACTGCAAGAACGCAAAGCCAGCTTTAACCGCCCTGTTGGTGTTATCACCGAAATTTTAGGCGATAATCTCGCACCGGGTATGGAAATTGAAATTGCCTTACGCAATCACGATATTCCGCACGTTTGGCCAGAGGGTGTAGAAAAACAGATTCGTCAATTTGCCAGCGAAGAAGTGCCAGAAGAAGCTAAACAAGGGCGTGTTGATTTACGAGACTTACCACTTATTACCATTGACGGCGAAGACGCTCGTGATTTTGATGATGCGGTCTTTGCCAAAAAAGAGGGTAACGGTTGGCGTTTATGGGTAGCGATTGCGGATGTGAGCTATTACGTCCGCCCGAAAACGGCATTAGATTTGGAAGCACTTAATCGGGGCAACTCGGTTTACTTTCCAAATCGAGTCATTCCAATGTTACCTGAAGTGCTTTCAAATGGTTTATGTTCATTAAATCCACAGGTTGATCGCCTCTGTTTGGTGGCGGAAATGTCGGTCTCCAACAAAGGGGAGTTGGTTGATTACAAATTTTATGAAGCGGTAATGAATTCACACGCTCGTTTAACTTACACCAAAGTTTGGAAAATGCTAGAGGGCGATGAAACCTTACGTGAACGCTATGCACCATTAGTGCCACACATTGAAGAACTCTATGCGATGTTCCAAACCTTAATGAAAGCTCGTCAAAAACGAGGAGCGATTGAGTTTGAAACCATTGAAAATCAATTTATTTTCAACCTGCAAGGACGAATTGAACGTATTGAGCCGCTTATCCGCAATGATGCCCATAAACTCATTGAAGAGTGTATGATTTTGGCAAACATTGCAGCAGCTCGCTTTGTTGAGCAAGCGAATGAGCCAGCACTTTATCGAATTCACGATAAACCAAGCGAAGAAAAATTACTGAGCTTTAAATCCTTTGTGCGTGAATGCGGCTTAACGTGGGACGTTGGGCTTGATCCACAACCTAAAGATTACGTCGTATTGTTAGAGCAAATAGCCGAACGTGCGGATAAAGAGCTCATTCAAACGATGTTACTCCGCTCGCTCAAACAAGCGGTGTATGCAGCAGATAACATCGGGCATTTTGGCTTGGCATTAACTGAGTATGCTCACTTTACTTCGCCAATTCGCCGTTACCCAGATTTGTTATTACACCGTGTGATTAAATATTTAATCGAAAAAGGCAAGGGCAATACACGCTATTACACCGATGGCGGCGGTTATCACTACAAGCTAGATGATATGGACGAGTTTGGCGATAAATGCTCTGCCACCGAACGCCGAGCCGATGAAGCCACTCGTGATGTGGCAGATTGGCTGAAATGTGAATTTATGCAAGACCATATCGGCGAAGAGTTTGATGGGGTCATTTCAAGCGTAACCGGCTTCGGATTATTTGTGAAACTTAACGAGCTATTTATTGATGGTTTAGTTCATATTTCAACTTTAGATAATGACTACTACCATTATGACGCAGACAGACAACGTTTAGTTGGCGGTAGTGGTATTATTTACCGCTTGGGCGATGCCGTTAGAGTGAAAGTGATTAACGTAAACTTGGACGAGAAAAAAATCGATTTTGAACTCTTAACGGGCAATAAGAAAACAGGAAAAACAGCGGAGAAAAAAGCGAAAGTTGCTGAGCAACCTATTTTCAAAGAGCCTAAAACGGTTAAAAAATACAAAAAGGAAACAGGCAAAAAATCTGCAAAAAAACGGACAAAAACAACCGCTAGTAAATTACGGAAGAAGTAGAAATGGATTATAAAAAACAGATTCTATTGAGTATTTTATTTGCATTCATTATCGCAATTATTAGCTATTTTGTTTTTACCTACATTCCTTTTGATTGTAGCGATCTCACAAAATTAAATGATTACCAACGTTTAGAATGTAGAACCGCAGAAGTACTGGGGATCTATTATTGGCTGCCTTATACTGCCACCCTATTCTTCTGCTCAATCATCTTCTATTGGGTTATTTATGGCATTATCACTGTTGTGAAATCAACATTAACACGCTAACAAGCGGTATAATTTCATCAAATATTTGCAGACCTATCTTTCTTAGATAGGTCTTTTGTTTTGTAAATAAATAAAACTCCTTGATAGATGTATCACTAATAGATAAAATCCTCCAGTTAAGTGGGAAAAAGTGGTATTTTGTGGATCTTTTTCTTAAATTTTACATTATTTAACTAGGGCGAAGAATCAAAAATGTTTCGTGGTGCAAGTTCAATCAGCATTGATAGTAAAGGGCGGATCGCAATTCCGACCCGTTACCGTGCTGAGCTTTTAGAAAAACATCACGGTATTTTGGTTTGCACCGTAGATATTCGCCAGCCTTGTTTGTTACTTTATCCTTTGCACGAATGGGAAGTTGTTGAACAGAAATTACTGGCATTATCTAATTTTGACCCGGCTCAACGCCGTATTCAGCGTGTAATGCAAGGCTTTGCCACCGAATGTGAAATGGATTCGGCAGGTCGTATTTTACTTAGCCCGACACTTCGCCAACACGCTCAGTTAGAGCAGCAAATTATGCTCGTTGGTCAATTAAACAAATTCGAAATCTGGCAAGACAAACAATGGCAAGCCCAAATTGCTGAAGATCTTGCGTTTGGCGGTTCAGCAGAAATGTTGGATTGTGATGCCTTAAAAAATCTCTCGCTATAGTAATTGGAAAGAAAGATGAGCGAAACACCAAAACATATTACAGTATTATTGCACGAAGCCGTTGATGGCTTAGCAATTAAGCCTAACGGTATCTATATTGATGGTACTTTTGGGCGTGGTGGGCATTCTCGTTTAATTTTATCTAAACTTGGCGAAAATGGGCGTTTAATTGCAACAGATCGTGATCTTCGAGCCATTGCAGAAGCTCAAACCATTGATGACCCTCGTTTTCAGATTGAACACACTGCTTTTTCAGCTATTCCTGAAATTTGTGAAAAACTGGGATTAGTCGGCAAAATTGACGGTATTCTGCTCGATTTAGGCGTTTCATCGCCGCAGCTTGATGAAGCAGTGCGTGGTTTTAGCTTTATGCGTGATGGACCTCTTGATATGCGTATGGATACCACCAAAGGCTTATCTGCTGCCGAGTGGCTGGCTCAAGTGTCTGTAGAAGATTTAGCTTGGGTACTCAAAGAGTTTGGCGAAGAACGCTTTGCAAAGCGCGTTGCACAAGCGATCGTTTCTTACAATAAATCTGCAAGCGAGAAAATTTCTCGCACCCTACAACTCGCTCAAATTATTAGCGATGCTGTGCCGTTTAAAGATAAGCATAAACACCCAGCTACTCGCTCTTTTCAAGCTATCCGCATTTTTATCAATAGCGAATTAGACGAACTCGAAAAAGCCCTCAACTCTGCATTAACGGTATTAGCTCCAGAGGGGCGTTTGTCGATTATCAGCTTCCATTCTCTTGAAGATAGAATGGTCAAACAGTTTATGCGTAAACATAGTAAAGGTATGGACGTACCTCGAGGTTTACCAATCTTAGAAGCTGAATTGAATAAAAATATTCCGCTTAAAACTATTGGAAAAGCGATTATGCCAAGCGAAGCAGAAATTGAAGCTAATGCTCGCTCACGCAGTGCTGTATTACGCATTGCTGAAAAACGTTAAAAGTACCAAATATAGGAATGAAAATGTCTAACGAACGCTATCCGTTACATCAAATTATTATTGACGATATTTTTAGCCATAATAAAGTAGCGATTTTACTGCTCATTGGTGTGGTTATTTCCGCAGTTGCAACAATTTGGGTAACGCACCAAACCCGTTTATCCGTCAGCGAACAAGGGCAGCTAATTTCTGCTAATCAGAAGTTGGAAAGCCAATATACCAATTTATTATTAGAAGAAAATAGCCGTAGTGGCAGAGCAAGAGTTGATGCCGCAGCTCAATCTTTCGGCTTGCAGCCAATTAAAAAAGAACAAGAAATAATTTTAGTTGAATAGAAAATGGTCAAATCAGTCAAAGTAAAACCTAAACAAAAAGCCCCAATTGCAGAGCCGCCTAAATCAGAAAGTAAAAAATTACCAAGTTTTTTACCGAAACGCTTTTGGGTAGTGACACTATTAATGGGAGTAATGGTGGTAGGGCTGTTGGCTCAAGCTGCTTATATTCAAATTATTGATTCTGAACGATTAATTAAAGAAGCAAATAATCGCTCGCTTCGTACTAAAGAATTACAATTTACTCGAGGAAGAATTTTAGACCGAAACGGACGTTTCCTGTCAATTAGTGTGCCGATGTATTCTTTAACGCTTGATCCTAGAGAATATTTTGACACCAAGCTAAGACGCTCCAATGAAAGCTGGCGAGCTTTAGCGATGGAAATGGAAGCTTCAAAAAGCAAAATTGAAGCCAGTGTGAATAAATTTATTGAGAAGAAAAATGTTTCAAAAGAGAAAGTAGATTTTGATCCTCGCTCTATTTTAAATACTAAAAGTGAAGGCTATTGGACGCAACTGGCACAGGTTACAGGCTTGGATTACAACACTTTAATAGAGAAAGTGAGAAATAATCCCAGCTCTGTTTTTCTTCGTTTAGATAATGAGCATAGGGAATTAGAACATCAAAAGTTTCAAGCATTAAGTAAAGAAATTGGACGCTCCTACAATAATGTGATGGATGAGCTTTACAGTAAGTATCGCCAACGTTTTGTTTACTTATCTCGCCATCAATCGGAAGCGATTAGTGAGTATGCGAAAGAGCTTGATATTGATGCGTTAATGATTAAAGTCGAATCCCGCCGTTTTTATCCATTGTCAGAAGAGGCTTCTCAACTTATTGGCTTTACTGACAAAGATGATATGAATGGTTCAGAAGGTTTAGAGCGTAGCTTTAACTCTTTACTCGTCGGTAAAAATGGTAAGCAAGTTATTCGTAAAGATGCTAAAGGCAATATTGTTGAAAATATTCGCTCAGAAAAGCAATATGATCCGCAAGATGTGATGCTCAGTATTGATGAAGAATTGCAATCTATGGTGTACCGAGAAATTAAGAAAGCCGTGCAGGAAAATAATGCTGAATCCGGTACAGCAGTATTAGTTGATGTGCAAACCGGCGAAGTATTGGCGATGGCAAATGCCCCGTCATTCAATCCAAACAAACGTGATAGCTTTAAGCCGGAACTTATGCGTAACCGTGCGATTACCGATACTTTTGAACCGGGTTCAACCGTAAAACCTTTTACAGTATTAACTGCCTTACATAATAAAGTGACTTATAAAGACGAAGTGATCGGCACAAGACCTATTGTGGTAAACGGACATACGATTAAAGATGTTGCGCCAAGAGATAGCCTAACGCTAACAGGGATTTTACAGAAATCAAGTAACATTGGGGTAAGTAAGTTAGCACTCAGAATGCCTGCGAATGCGTTAGTGGATACTTACACCAAAGTTGGTTTTGGTAAAGATACAGGATTAGGCTTGGGCGAACAGCGAGGCACAAACGGAGACCGTAAACGCTGGGCAGATATTGAGCGGGCAACCCTTTCTTACGGCTACGGCTTGAATGTTACGCCACTTCAACTAGCTCGTGCTTATGCTACTTTAGGCAGTTTTGGGATTTATCGCCCACTGTCTATTACCAAAGTTGATCCGCCTGTAATTGGCGAACGTGTTCTGCCTGAAAAAACCACCCGTGATGTCGTGCAAATGATGGAAAGCGTTGCAGCTAAAGGTGAAGGTGGACATCGTGCAGCGGTTGATGGCTACCGTGTTGCTATCAAAACTGGTACAGCCCGTAAGCTGGAAAAAGGCAAATATGTGGAGAAATATATCGCTTATACTGCAGGTATCGCCCCAGCAAGCGATCCACGTTTTGCTTTGGTAGTACTCATTAATGAACCAAAAGGCGGTAATTACTACGGTGGTTTTGTATCAGCACCGCTATTCTCTCGGATTATGGGCTATACGCTCAAACAGCGTAATATTAAGCCGGATAACCTAACGGAAGTCACCCAAAGCGCCGTGCGTGAAATTAAATTAGAACGTAGTATCAATTAAGGTGAGCTATGAAACGTTTACTTCCTTTCATTACACAACTCAATGCGTGGGTTGAAGAACTCATCGAGCTAAAGCAAATGACTTTAGATAGCCGCCAAGTGCAACAAGGTGACTTATTTGTTGCACTTAAAGGTCATCAAGTTGATGGTAGAAAATTTATTGCAAATGCGATTGAGAAAGGGGCGAAAATTGTTTTAGCGGAAGCAGATAATGAGCATGGTGAAATCGCAAAATGTAACGAAAATTCAACCGCTTGTTGCATAGTTATTTATGTTCCACAGCTACCAAAAGTACTATCTGCCATTGCCGGAGCTTTCTACGATAATCCATCACAGAAATTAGTATTAGCAGGGATTACCGGCACAAATGGAAAGACGACCACCGCTCAACTGCTGGCTCAATGGCATAATTTATTGGGTGGAAAATCGGCAGTAATGGGAACAATCGGCAATGGTTTATACGGTAAGGTACAAGAAGCTGTAAACACAACAGGTTCAGCCATTGAAATTCAACGTAACCTTGCTGATTTTGTAGAACTTGGAGCAGATTTCTGTGCGATGGAAGTGAGTTCTCACGGTTTAGCACAATTTAGAGCTGAAGCCTTAGAGTTTGATTTGGCGATGTTTACCAACTTAAGCCGAGATCATCTCGATTACCACAATACAATAGAAGAATACGCAGAGGCGAAATTTCGTTTGTTCAGTGAGCTTAAAACAAAAGCTCAAGTGATTAATGCTGATGATGAAATCGGGGCTGAAAGGCTTAGTAAATTACCTAATGCGGTTGCGGTAAGTGTCAATCCAAATTTCAGCACGAACCAACAATTTGTAAAAGCGACTGCGGTAAAATTTACCCTACAAGGTGCAACCATTGAATTTGAATCCAGCTGGGGAAATGGTGAATTACACAGCCGCTTAATTGGGGCTTTCAACGTAAGCAATATTTTAACGGCTTTTGCGGGACTGCTTGCCTTAGGTGTTGATATTCAAGCACTCATCAAAACAGCCCCGCAATTAGTTGGTGTGGCTGGCAGAATGGAATGTATCACAAGCCCAAATAAGCCAATGGTGATTGTAGATTATGCTCACACACCTGATGCTCTAGAAAAAGCACTCCAAGCTGCTCGCCTACATTGCGAAGGCGAACTTTGGTGCATTTTCGGCTGCGGCGGCGATCGTGATGCAGGCAAACGCCCACTAATGGCAGCGATTGCGGAACAATTAGCCGATAAAGTGATTGCAACGGATGATAACCCAAGAACGGAAGATAACCAAAAAATTATGGCGGATATTGTGAAAGGTTTTAATAAACCACAACAAATTATCCATAACCGTGAAGAGGCAATTAAAGTGGCTATTGAGCAAGCAAAAGCTAGTGATGTGATTTTAATCGCCGGCAAAGGCCACGAAGATTATCAGATTATTGGGATGGAGAAGTTGCATTTTTCGGATCAGGAAACGGCAAGGAAATATCTTGTTTAATTGTCACTTTTCTTTGGCGAAGCAAAGAAAGTGACAAATACAAAATGCTCGTAATTAATTTTATAAAGAAAAAGATAAATCAATGATAAAACTAACCACCCAACAAATTGCTGAAATCCTAAATGCCAAATTGATCGGCAATGGCGAAACTGTGGTAGAAACCACCAGTACCGACACCCGACAAGCGGTTGAAAATGGCTTATTTTTTGCATTAAAAGGCGAAAACTTTGATGCTCATCACTATCTTGAGAATGCCGTTACTCAAGGCTGTGTGGCAGTCGTAGTTGAGCGTGAATGTGAAATTAACGTGCCACAAATTGTGGTAGCAGATACTCGTCTTGCTTTAGGTAAATTAGCGAAGTGGTTAAAAGCAAAGCTGAATCCGAAAACGGTGGCGATGACAGGCTCTTCAGGTAAAACAACCGTCAAAGAGATGACAGCAAAAATTCTGCAAAAAATGACCGCTTGTGGAGAGGAGGTTTTATACACTTTTGGCAATTTAAACAATGACTTAGGTGTACCGATGACCTTGCTTCGCTTAACCGAACAGCATAAATATGCGGTGATTGAGCTGGGAGCTAATCATATTGGTGAAATTGCTTATACCACCGAGATTGCTAAACCTGACGCTTGCTTGGTAAATAATGTTGCAGCCGCTCACTTAGAGGGTTTTGGCTCACTCGAAGGTGTAGCACAGGCAAAAGGCGAAATTTATCGTGGTTTAAAAGAAGGTGGAAAAGCGATTATCAATTTAGCTTTTTACTATCCGCAATGGCAGAAAGAGATTGGCTCAAACGAAATCCAATCTTTCTCTTATGTTGGCTCAGACTCAGATTCTTACGCTGATTACTGGGCTGATGATGTGGAATTACTGCTAAATGGATCACGTTTTACTCTCCACACACCACAAGGTGAAATAGAGATCGAATTGCCTTATTTAGGTAGCCATAATATAAGTAATGCGTTAGCGGCAACCTCCCTTGCAATGTCTGTGGGAGCAAGTTTAGAGGCAATTAAAGCAGGGCTTGAACAACGTTCAATGGTAAAAGGACGTTTGTATCCTGTACAAATTAATGAATACTGCTTGTTTATTGATGATACTTACAATGCCAATGTGGATTCGATGAGATCTGCTATTTCAGTACTGGAAAACTACCCTGCTTACCGAATTTTTGTGGTAGGTGATATGGCAGAATTAGGCGAAGAAAGTGGCAAATGCCACCAAGACGTAGCCGATTTTGCTCAACAAGCGAAGCTGGATTTGATTTTAAGTTTTGGCAAAGAGAGTGCGGTTATCAGCCAAAATCCACAACATCATTTTACCGATAAACAACAAATGGTTGAATTTTTAATGCCGATTATTTTGCAAAAAATCGAAGAAAAACAACCGCTTGTATTATTAGCAAAAGGCTCTCGCAGCCAAAAAATGGAAACTGTGATTTCCGAGCTTTGTAAACAATTTAATATCCATTTTTAATTTTATTATTTTTAAGGACTAAACAATGTTAGTTTGGCTTGCAGAAATATTAGTGCAATATAACACAGCGTTTAACGTTGTCTCTTATATCACTTTCCGTGCCATTATGGCGTTATTAACCGCAATGGGGATCGGGCTTTGGATCGGTCCAAAGGTGATTCGCCGTTTACAGATCTTAAAATTTGGTCAGGAAGTGCGTAATGATGGTCCTGAAAGCCATTTCAAAAAACGTGGTACACCAACAATGGGTGGCATTATGATCCTGATTTCTATTGGTGTAAGTACATTGCTTTGGGCGGATCTGCGTAACTCTTATGTTTGGTTTACCTTATTTGTATTATTTGGTTATGGTGTAGTAGGCTTTGTTGATGATTATCGTAAAATTTCCCGCAAAAATACCGATGGTTTAATTGCCCGTTGGAAATATTTTTGGTTATCTGCCATCGCATTAGTGGCAGTAGTGGGTATGTATGCAGTAGGTAAAGATACGGCAGCAACTCAATTAGTTGTGCCGTTTTTTAAAGATGTAATGCCACAATTAGGTCTCTTTTATATCATCTTAGCGTATTTTGTGATTGTTGGTACAAGTAACGCGGTAAACTTAACTGACGGTTTAGACGGCTTAGCGATTATGCCAATTATTCTAGTCGCCTCTGCGTTTGCATTAATTGCGTGGGCAACAGGTAACTTCAATTTCGCACAATATCTGCATATTCCATTTATTCCAAATACCTCGGAATTAGTAATTTTATGTACGGCAATTGTTGGAGCTGGCTTAGGCTTCCTATGGTATAACACTTATCCCGCTCAAGTATTTATGGGCGATGTAGGCTCACTTTCATTAGGCGGAGCATTAGGCATTATCGCCGTATTAGTTCGCCAGGAATTACTATTAGTTGTGATGGGCGGTGTGTTTGTGATTGAAGCCCTTTCGGTTATTTTACAGGTTAGTTCTTATAAGCTACGACAAAAACGAATTTTCCGAATGGCGCCGATTCACCACCACTTTGAATTAAAAGGTTGGCCTGAACCACGAGTGATTGTCCGTTTCTGGATTATTACGCTAATGTTAGTATTAATAGGATTAGTAACATTGAAACTGCGTTAATTCAAATAATAAATAAGGTGCATTTTATAAATGTGCCTTATGCTATTTAAATAACAAGATAAATTGACTCAGAAAGATGGCTATTTCCCTTCTGAGTTGCCCGAACGACTTGAAATTTTTAGAAAAATAATCCCGAGCGAGAGCGAAGCGAACATCAGGGGTATTTTTCGTTAAGAAAATTTCAACAAAGTGAGGAATAGCAACGAAGTAAGGTTGCCTTTCTTCTGGTTACTTTTCTTTATTCGCTACGCTCACACTTCGTGCCGTTGGCATAGCCAACGTTCAAAACATAAATGCTTTGTGGCAAAGAAAAGTAACATAGATTGAGAGAAGAAAATATGCAAAACCCATATCAAGATAAAATCGTAACAGTCATCGGATTAGGTAAAACAGGATTGTCTTGTGCTGATTTCTTAGTAAAAAGAAATGCTAAAGTTCAAGTTATTGACACTCGAGCAAACCCTGCAGGTGCAGATCAATTAGATAAAAACATTCCGTTACACACAGGTGGTTTAAATAGTGAATGGTTGCTTAACTCTGATTTAATTGTGATTAGCCCGGGTTTAGCGGTTGCAACACCTGAAATCCAACAAGCTATTCAAGCGGGTGTTGAAGTGGTGGGAGATGTGGAACTATTTTGTCGTGAAGCAAAAGCCCCGATTATTGCAATTACTGGCTCAAACGGAAAAAGCACGGTAACCACCTTAACTAATGAAATGGTAAAACAAGCAGGTTTGAAAGTCGGAATGGGCGGCAACATTGGTGTGCCTGTTTTAAGTTTATTAGACGAAGATTATGATCTTTTTGTGTTAGAGCTTTCCAGTTTCCAGCTTGAAACCACTCATTCACTGAAAGCAAAAGCAGCTACTATTTTAAACATTAGCGAAGATCATATGGATCGCTACGACTCGATTGCCGATTACCGTAATGCCAAATTGCGTATTTATGATAATGCGGAAAACATCATCGTAAACGGTGAAGATGCTCAAACCTATCCTGAACAAGCGGTCAAAAATTTAATTCGTTTTGCAGAGCAGAATGCAGAATACACAATGCGTAATGGTGTGCTTTATGCAGGTGATACTGCCATTATTAATACTAACCAAATGTTAATTAGTGGTCGCCATAATCAGATGAACGCACTTGCAGCAATGGCATTGGCAGAGGCGGCGAATGTTCCACGTGAGGGTATAGTCAAAGCACTACAAACTTATGGTGGATTGCCTCACCGTTTCCAAGCAGTTGCAACAAATGATGGCGTGCGTTGGGTTAATGATTCCAAAGCAACCAACGTGGGGAGCACAGTCGCTGCATTAAATGGACTAAGCGTAGCCGGTACGCTTTATTTATTACTCGGTGGCGATGGCAAAGCAGCCGATTTTTCTGAACTCAAGCCGTTAATTAATAAGCCAAATATTGTTTGTTACTGTTTCGGGCAAGATGGCAAGGAATTAGCAAAGTTAAGCGACCAAAGTGTGTTAGTCGAAACAATGCAAGAAGCGGTTGCAGCTATTCACCCACAGCTTAAAAAAGGCGATATGGTTTTACTTTCTCCTGCTTGTGCGAGCTTAGATCAGTTTAAAAATTTTGAACAACGTGGCGATGTATTTGTTTCGTTGGCACAAGGACAAGATGCATAATGTTAGAAAAATTTAAAACAGAATGGGATAAATGGGTCAAACTAACTCCTTCTAATTCGCTTTATGACAGAACCCTAATTTGGTTATTTTTAGGGTTACTCGTAATCGGATTTGTGATGGTTACGTCCGCTTCTATCCCTGTGAGCACAAGGCTTAATGACGATCCATTCTATTTTGCTATTCGTGATGGTTTATATATCATTGCCTCCATTATTTTTTGCTATATTTTTGTACAAATTCCTGTCGAAAAATGGGAAAAATATAATGTAGCGTTGTTTTTTATCGCCATCAGTTTTTTGATTGCCGTATTGATTTTCGGGCGTTCGATTAATGGTGCGGTGCGTTGGATTCCGTTGGGTATCCTTAACTTTCAGCCTGCGGAATTAGCGAAATTAGCGGTAATTTGTTATTTTGCCAGTTTTTATGTGCGTAAATATGATGAAATCCGTAAAGAGAAAGCTAGCTTCTGGCGACCAGCGGTTATCTTATTTGTGTTCGGTTTTCTCTTAATTTTACAGCCCGATTTGGGAAGTACCTTTGTGTTATTCGTTCTCACTTTCTCAATGCTTTTCATTGTGGGAGCGAAAATTATGCAATTTATGTTTTTAGGCGTGGTAGGAACAGTATTATTTGCGGTGCTGATTTTAACCTCAGAGTATCGTCTAAAGCGTGTTACTTCCTTTATGGATCCGTTTGCTGATGCGTATGGAGACGGCTTCCAGCTCTCTAATTCTCAAATGGCATTCGGACAAGGCGAATTTTGGGGACAAGGCTTAGGAAATTCAGTACAAAAATTAGAATATTTACCTGAAGCTCATACCGATTTTGTGATGGCAGTTGTTGGAGAAGAATTTGGTTTCTTCGGTGTTATTTGCATTGTGTTGTTATTAGTATTACTTACAATGAGAGCATTAAAAATCAGTAAAGAGTCTTTAATTTTAGAAGAACGTTTTAAAGGCTATATGGCATTTGGTATTGCGATTTGGATCTTCTTACAAGGTTTTGTAAATTTAGGTGTAGCATCAGGGTTACTACCAACTAAAGGTTTAACCTTCCCATTAGTGAGCTATGGTGGTTCAAGTTTAGTGATTATGTCGATTGCGATTGCGGTATTACTCCGAATAGACCACGAAAATAGAGCGGAACGAATTGGGCACGCTAAAATTAAAACAGTGTAGTAAAGGCTGTGTTGGTTCAAAAATTGTAAATAAATACAAAATTTTAACCGCTTGTATTTCCTTAAATAGAGATAAATCAAGTAAAATAACGAGTTTTCCTATCAAAAAGAGTTAAAGATGGCTAAAAAATTATTAGTGATGGCAGGTGGAACGGGAGGACATGTTTTTCCTGCAATAGCTGTAGCACGAGAGCTACAAAAACAAGGTTGGCAAATTCGCTGGCTCGGCACGAAAGATAGAATGGAAGCCACTCTTGTGCCAAAACACGGCATAGACATTGATTTTATTGAAATTTCTGGCTTGCGTGGTAAAGGTCTAGGGGCATTGCTAAAAGCTCCTTTTGCGATTTTTAAAGCGGTAATGCAGGCTCGTAAAATCATTAAAAATTATCAGCCTGATGCGGTGCTAGGAATGGGAGGTTATGTTTCTGGGCCGGGTGGTATTGCAGCAAAATTATGTGGTGTGCCAGTCATTTTACACGAGCAAAATGCGGTAGCTGGTTTAACGAATGTATGGCTTTCAAAAATTGCTCGTAAGGTGCTGCAAGCGTTTCCTACTGCATTTAAAGATGCAGAAATAGTGGGCAACCCTGTGCGTGAAGATTTATCTGTTTTGCCTTTGCCAAACGAACGCTTTAATGAGCGTGGTTATCCTATTAATATTTTAGTGATGGGCGGTAGTCAAGGGGCAAGAGTGATTAACCAAACTGTGCCGGAAGTGGCAAAAATGTTGGGTAATAATGTGTTTATCAGCCATCAGGTTGGAAAAGGCAATTTAGCAGGTATTGAAGAAGTTTACCAACAAACAGGTAATGGTATCGCTTCAGAGTTTATTGATGATATGAAAGCGGCTTACGAATGGGCAGATTTAGTCATTTGCCGTTCAGGGGCTTTAACCGTTTGCGAAATTGCTGCTGTTGGTTTACCTGCTATTTTTGTGCCGTTCCAACATAAAGATAGGCAACAATTTTTAAATGCGAATTACTTGGCGGAATCTGGAGCAGCCGTGATTATTGAGCAGAAAGATTTCAACTCTCAATCATTGTTAAATGCTTTACAGCTATTGGTTGCTGATCGCCAGAAATTACTTGATATGGCAATGCGAGCGAGAGCCAAAGCGACACCAACTGCAGCACAGCGTGTGGCGGAAGTGATTATTCAAGAAGCAAATTAGTTGGATTACAAGCGGTCAAATTTTTGCGTTTTTTTGCAAAAGATTCAAAAAATTTGACCGCTTGCAGAGCATATAGGATTAAAGATGAAAAATTTCCAAGATAAAGTTAAAAAGTTAGTGCCGGAAATGCGTCGTGTTAGCCAAATCCATTTCATTGGGATTGGCGGTGCAGGCATGAGTGGTATTGCAGAAGTATTACTAAACGAAGGTTACCAAATTTCAGGCTCAGATATTGCAGATGGTGCTGTAACACAACGCTTATCGTCAGCAGGGGCGAAAGTGTTCATCGGGCATCAAGCCGAAAATATTTCAGGTGCAAGCGTAGTAGTTGTTTCAACGGCAATTGATGAAACTAACCCGGAAATTATTGCGGCTCGTGAGGCAAGAACCCCTGTGATTCGTCGTGCAGAAATGTTAGCGGAAATTATGCGTTTTAGACACGGCATTGCAATTGCGGGTACACACGGTAAAACAACCACAACAGCAATGATTTCAATGATCTATACAGAGGCAAAATTAGATCCAACCTTTGTAAATGGTGGTTTAGTGAAATCAGCAGGCAAAAATGCTCATTTAGGTGCAAGCCGTTATTTAATTGCAGAAGCTGATGAGAGTGATGCTTCTTTCTTACAATTGCAGCCAATGGTGTCTGTGGTAACGAATATTGAGCCAGATCATATGGACACTTACGGTGGCGATTTTGAAAAAATGAAAGATACTTATGTGCGTTTTCTGCGTAACTTACCCTTCTACGGTTTAGCTGTGATGTGTGCAGATGATGAAACTGTAATGGAAATTGCCCCTCGCGTTGGTCGCCAAGTGATTACTTATGGTTTTAGTGAAAAAGCGGATTATCGTATTGAAGATTATCAACAAACAGGTTTTCAGGGGCATTACACCGTTGTTTGCCCAACGGGGGAGCGTATTGATGTATTGCTCAATGTGCCGGGTACTCATAATGCATTAAATGCAACGGCGGCACTGGCTGTTGCTAAAGAGGAAGGGATTGAAAACGAAGCCATTCTAGCCGCTCTTGCGGATTTCCAAGGGGCGGGTCGCCGTTTCGATCAGCTTGGTTCATTTATTCGCCCGAACGGTAAAATTATGTTAGTTGATGATTATGGTCATCACCCAACAGAAGTTGATGTAACCATTCAAGCGGCTCGTCAAGGCTGGGAAGGAAAACGTGTCGTGATGGTATTCCAACCTCACCGTTATTCTCGTACTCGTGATTTATTCGATGAGTTTGTGCAAGTGCTTTCTAAAGTTGATGCGTTGATTTTATTAGATGTGTATGCGGCTGGTGAATCACCGATTGTTGGGGCAGACAGTAAAGCTCTAGCCCGTTCAATCCGTAATTTAGGCAAAGTTGATCCGATTTTAGTATCAGATACCGAGCAGCTCGGCGAAGTATTGGATCAAATTATCCAAGATGGTGATTTAATCTTGGCACAGGGTGCAGGTAGTGTAAGTCGTATCTCTCGTGGTTTAGCTGAGAACTGGAAAGCATAATGTAATGTAGCAACTGTATCCCCCAAAATATTTGGCGAGATACAAATTCGTTAATTAAACCGCGTGAGCATTCCACTGTGAGCCATCACGGACGATGGCATTAATCACGGTTAAAAGCTTACGTATACAGGCGTTTACCGCCACTTTGAACGGTTTGCCACGAGCAATCAGCCGTTCATAAAATGCCTTGAACTTCGGTTCGTGTTGGCGGGCGACATTCGCCGCATTATAAAATACGTTTCGTACCGCTTGTCGCCCACCCGAACAGCGACTATGCCATTTCTGGCTACCGCTCTCTTTCGGGTGTGGGGCAACACCAACCAGTGAAGCGATTTGCTTTTGGTTGAGCTTGCCGAGTTCAGGGAGCATTGACATCAAAGTTGCACTCGTGATTGCACCTATCCCTTTGATGTCATTGAACTTTTTTAAAGTGTCGTCAAATACAGCAGTCGCTTGATTGATTTG
>NZ_JBGTYY010000016.1:0-47495 GCF_041807705.1 Mannheimia kashgarensis | reverse complement strand
GTATGCGTAAGCTTTTAACCGTGATTAATGCCATCGTCCGTGATGGCTCACAGTGGAATGCTCACGCGGTTTAATTAACGAATTTGTATCTCGCCAAAAATGTTGGGGAGATACAGTTGCTACATTTTTATTATCTCTCTTTCTCAGACTGCGAAATCAGCGAGTGTGTCAGCCAGATGACCGGCAGTAAGCCCACCAGCACTAACACAATCGCAGGCAGTGCCGCCCGTTCCAACTGTTCGTCAGAGGTGAAAGTGAAGACATAAGTTGCCAGCGTATCGAAGTTGAATGGGCGAAGTAAGAGCGAGGCGTTCAGCTCTTTCATACTTTCGATAAAGACCATCAAGCCCGCAGTTAAAATCCCTTTGTAAATCAGAGGGATATGCACTTTTCTAAACATCGTCAGCCCATTTTTACCCATCGTTTGGCTGGCCATATCTAATGACGGCGAGATTTTATTCAATGAGGTGTCGAGGCTGCCAATCGCCATCGCCAAGAAACGGACAGTGTATGCCAGCACAAGGGCAAAGAGTGAGCCTGAGAAGATCAAGCCAACAGGCGAAAGTTCGAGGCTTTTTAAGATTGCGTGCAGTTTGTGATCGGCAAAAGTCAGCGGTGAAAGCAAGCCGATGGCTAACACCGTGCCGGGAATTGCGTAACCCAATGAGGAAAGCTGTAACGACAAGCGGGTCGTTTTTGCCGAAAATTTACCAATGGAAAGGCGTTGGGCAAAATGCAAAATCAGGGCAAAAATCACGGTAACAATCGAGGCGATAATCGACACTTTCAGACTATTGGTTGCAAATTGTACAAAGTCTAAATTCCACGACTGTTCAAAATAGTCATACGCCCAGTAGAGCAGCCGCCCGACCGGAATGAAAAACGCCATTGCCAACAAGCCCCAACACCACGTCAGAGCCACGCCTAATTTCCAGCCGCTGAGCGTTTTAAAGCCTGATTTCTTCTCATAGCCCCGTTGATAGCTCTGCTGTTTGCGACGGCTATACTGTTCCAAGCTTAAAAAGAGGAAGATCATCAGCAACATAAAAATCGCAATCTGGCTGGCGGTGCCGAGATCGTGATAGCCAAGCCACGAATCATAAATCGCAGTAGTGAGGGTTGGCACCGCAAAATACGCCACTGTGCCGAAATCCCCCAGCGTTTCCATTGCCACCAACGCAATGCCGACCGCAATAGACGGGCGAATCAGCGGGAAAGTAATACGGCGGAAAATTTGGCTTGGCGTTGCTCCGAGCATTTTGGCACTGTGGGTGAGGTTTTCAGACTGTTCCAGCAAGGCAACCCGCACCAGCAGGAAGATGTAAGGGTAAAGCACCAACGCCAGCACAAAACACGCACCATAAAGCGTACGAATTTGCGGAAACCAGTAATCTTGTGGGGTTTGCCAGCCGAAAATGCCTCGCAGCATTTCTTGGAAACTGCCCGAATAATCGAGTAAATCGGTATAGAGATAAGCAATCAGATAAGCAGGCATTGCCAAAGGCAGGCAGAGCAGCCACTGTAAGGTTTTTTGCCCCCAAAAGCGGTAGTTCGCTACAATCCAAGCGGTTGGCAGGGCGAAAACGAGTGAAAGTAACACTGTGCCGACAACCAGCAGAGTGGAGTTTTTGATATAGACTGGCAGCATCGTGTTCCATAGATGTGCCAAATTCTCCGCTTCACCACCGAAGGCGTGATAGCCAATGGCAAGGAGAGGGAGGAGGATAATTGAGGTAATCAATAAGGCAAGGGCTGTCCAGCCAAATTTATGATTCATTTTCTTAATAATTATTCCGTTTTGACTTCTGCCAAATCTCCCTTTCTTCTCTTTAGCAAAGAGGGGAGATTTGGCAGAAGCCCTCACCGAAGTGAGATTCATATTTTTCAAAAACACAAAAAGGACGCATCAATGCGTCCTCTTGCAAGCGGTCTCATTTTTGTAAAATTTTACCAAAATGAGACCGCTTGTATTTCAATTATTTTTTCTCAGCAAAATCGTCAAATTTCACTTCATCAACCAGTTTTAACGCAGCTTCGTATTTTTTCGCGATATCTTCTAGTTTGATAGTATCAGTTGTGAATGTACCCCAACCTTTTACGATTGCAGACGGTTCAATGCCTTCTTTCACCGGATATTCGTGGTTTAGCTCAGCATATAAGCCTTGTGCTTTTTCACCACTGAGGTATTCAATTAATTTCACGGCATTTGCTTTGTTCGGCGAGTGTTTTGCAATTACTACACCACTAATGTTTTTATGCGTACCGTGTTTACCTGTAGGGAAGTTGAGGTATGCTGATTCAGCCCACTCTTTTTGTTTTTCATCATCTAACATTTTGCCGTAGTAGTAGCTGTTACCGATAGCATAATCACAGATGCCTTCTTTGATTGCTTTGACTTGATCACGGTCGCCTCCTTGTGGTTTACGAGCTAAGTTCGCTTTTAAACCTTCCAAGAATTCTTTGGTTTTTTCTACACCATAGTGTTCGATCATCGCTGCAAATAATGAAACATTATAAGAGTTTTTGCCTGAACGAACGCAAACTTTGCCTTTATATTCAGGTTTTGCTAAATCTAAGTAATCGAAACCAGCAGGTAATCTGCCTACACGATCTTTTGAGGTGTAAATGACACGAGCTCGTGTGGTTAAGCCGAACCATTGATCGTTAGAATCACGGAATTGTTCAGGAATATTTTTCTCTAATACTTCAGAGTCAATTTTTTGTGCAAGACCTGCATTCACAATTTCCATTACACGAGCGATATCTACTGTTAAAAGCACATCAGCAGGGCTTAACTCGCCTTCTTGTTTTACACGATCAACCAAACCTTTATCAGCAAAAATGATATTTACTTTAATGCCGGTATCTTTTTCAAAGTTTTTCAGCATTGGCTCAATTAAGTAAGGTTGGCGGTAAGAATAAACATTCACTTCGTTGGCAGCAAAAGCTGAGGTTGAAGCAAAGGTTGCCACAGCAATAGCAAGTGCAGAAAGTGTTTTTTTCATTGATAGTCTCCTTTTTTGATTGAATTTGCATAGCAATATTAGTAATTCTAAATGCTCTTATTTCTTTCGTCAATAATGAGAACGGTTTTTGTTTGTTGAGTGGCATTAATTACAAAATAAAGAAGAAAGTGATTGGCAATTTGTTTATTTTTTGGGATAATACACGCCGTTTTTTGTCTCTTAAAGATAGAAAACTTTCACATTTATTTTTTAACACTAAAACACACACATATCATAAGCTAGAAATTGGGGTGTCTTTTAAAGATCGATTTTCTAGGATATGTGGAGGCTAAACCCCGTTTTGCCGTTCATAAGTGGCAAAACAAACAACTTTGAAGGAAAATTCTTATGGCACAAGTTTCTATGCGCGATATGCTTAACGCAGGCGTTCACTACGGTCACCAAACTCGTTACTGGAACCCAAAAATGAAACCATTCATTTTCGGTGCTCGTAACGGTGTTCACGTTATCAACTTAGAAAAAACATTACCATTATTCAATGAAGCATTAGCAGAATTAACTCGCATTGCAAGCAATAACGGTAAAGTATTATTCGTTGGTACAAAACGTGCAGCGTCAGATGCAGTTAAAGCGGCAGCAGTAGAGAGCCAACAATTCTACGTTAATCACCGTTGGTTAGGTGGTATGCTGACTAACTGGAAAACAGTTCGTCAATCAATCAAACGTTTAAAAGATTTAGAAACTCAAACTCAAGACGGTACTTTTGACAAAATCACTAAAAAAGAAGCGTTAATGCGTACTCGTGAGTTAGAGAAATTAGAGTTAAGCTTAGGCGGTATTAAAGATATGAACGGTTTACCAGATGCAATTTTTGTTATCGGTGCTGATCACGAACATATCGCAATCAAAGAAGCAAACAACTTAGGTATTCCAGTATTTGCGATTGTTGATACTAACTCAACTCCAGATGGCGTTAATTACATCATTCCAGGTAACGATGACGCAACTCGTGCAATCCAACTTTACTTAGATTCAGCAGTAGTTGCAATCAAAGAAGGTCGTGGCGTTGAAGCAAAAGAAGTTGAAGCTGAAGAAGTTGCAGCAGAATAATCGTACTTGGCAAACGATAAGGCATAGCCCTTAATCATTTGATTATCATTTGAGAGCAGGGGTGAAAACCTCTGCTTTTATCGTATTAAAAATCATCTTAGAGGAATAGTAAAATGGCTGAAATTACAGCATCATTAGTTAAAGAACTTCGTGAACGTACCGGCGCTGGTATGATGGAATGTAAAAAAGCATTAGTAGAAGCGAACGGTGATATTGAATTAGCGATCGACAATATGCGTAAATCTGGTCAAGCAAAAGCGGCTAAAAAAGCGGGTCGTGTTGCAGCTGAAGGCGTGATCCTTGCTCGCGTAGCTTCAGGTTTCGGTGTATTAGTTGAAATGAACTGTGAAACAGACTTCGTAGCAAAAGATGCTGGCTTCTTAGAGTTAGCAAGCGAAGTTGCAGATTTCGCAGCAGCAAATAAAGGTACAACTATCGAAGCATTACAAGCACAATTTGAAGAAAAACGTGCAGCATTAGTTGCAAAAATCGGCGAGAATATGAATATTCGTCGTGTTCAATACTTAGAAGGCGAAGTAATTGCTCAATACTTACACGGTGCGAAAATTGGTGTATTAGTAGCTGGTACAGGCTCTGAAGACGAACTTAAGAAAGTGGCAATGCACGTTGCAGCAAGCAAACCTGAATTTGTAAAGCCAGAAGATGTTTCTGCTGACGTAGTTGCTAAAGAGCGTGAAATCCAAATTGAGATCGCAATGAACTCTGGCAAACCAAAAGAAATCGCAGAGAAAATGGTTGAAGGTCGTATGGCTAAATTCACAGGTGAAGTTTCATTAACCGGTCAGCCATTTGTAATGGATCCATCTGTTTCTGTTGGTCAATTCTTAAAATCAGTAGGTGCTTCAGTATCTAACTTCATTCGTTTAGAAGTGGGTGAAGGTATCGAGAAAGTAGAAGAAGATTTCGCTGCAGAAGTAGCTAAAATCACAGGCGGTAATGCTTAATCTTCGTTACTAAATGTATATAAAAGCAGGCAATAGCCTGCTTTTTTACTGTAAAATGATTGTCCCTGCTTTATTTCAAATGACTTTTGGGAATTGGGATTGCTGGATCATCAATACTACCATCAGCTTCAATTATTTTCTTCAACCCATAATCGCTTTTATCGCTTTTATTATTAAAAAGATCAAGCTCTTTATCTAGTAACGGATTTTCAATGCCAATCCAATTCGCAATGCCATTGGTAAAATTCAGCCCTGATTTAAAGGTTTTATATACATTCCGTTTGGTATCATCACTTGAAGTTTTAAAGAGCGGAATATCATAGTGTAATTTGCTTCTGTCTTTACCGTTTTGAATGACGATATTATCCTTAGAAACTCCGTGAGATAAACCGTGATCAGACAAATAAATCATTGAAAAAGAACGTTGGTTTTTCTCATTATTTTTTACTAGCAGATCATAAACTCGTTTTAGCAATTCATCGGTTTTCTTAATGGAAGAAATATAACAATTCACATTGAAATAACGTTTTGGTAATTTTCCATCATCAAACATTTTTGGGTAATCAGTTAAGCGATCACAAGTAATAGGGTGCGAGCCGTATAAATGCAAGAAAATAAAACGCTTACCTTGTATTGGTTCTTCAATCACTTCCGCAAAATGGGGGAGCAGTTCAAAATCGCTGACATTGGTATTTAAAGAACTGCCTGATTTAGTAAAAATTTTTACATCGCTTTTATTGCCGATAGAAGAAATAGGTGTGTCATAATTGCCTAAGTAGCCTTGATTGGAAATCCAATAAGTCTTAATACCTGCTGATTTAATTAAATCAACTAAAGTCAGCCCATAATTTGCTTCCCATTTTTCCGTATCAGGCTTGGTTAGCATTAAACGTAGTGAGGCAATGGTATTTGTTCCGCCAGAGGTTAAACCATCAACTAATGTGCCATTTGCCGAGCTCATAAAAGGCGTGTTAGGAATAGGGTAGCCATAGGCGTGATGGTAATCTTTCCTCGCACTCTCACCCATAATCAGCACATAATCATCATATTTTGCGTTTTCGCTAAGTGTTGATTCTCCCCATTGAGATTCTAAATTTAAATTATTTAATTGCTCCAACTCTTTTGCAACTTTGGTGCCTGAACGGACAAACTCTTGGAAAAATTTAAATGGAGCAAGTTGAACTAACATTAAAAGAGAAGCAACTATGACGAAAGTTTTATTTCTTAAAAAATGGATCTGATAAGCATTGGTAATTTTTTTGAAAAAAATGACCGCTAGTACAATCGCTATGCCTGCTAAAATATGTAAGATGGAAAGCTGTGCCAGAAATTCTTTGCTCTCCATCATATCAGTTGCGAATACAGAAGCAATATATTCATAGGTCGGCTTGCCAAAATTAAGCCCAATAGGTGTGTAAAAAGCATAAGCAATGCTAATTGGCAATAGTAAAGCATAATAAGTCCATTTGGAGCTGGCTAAGATAATGATTAGAAATACCCCGAACAGAATTTCGAGGATTGTAGGTGCTGGAAAAAAGCCTGAGCCAATAAGCATTAAGTAACTTGCAAGAGTAGCAAGTAAAAGGGCAATAATAATGCCAAAAATTTGTTTTTTTCTCATTGTTGTTAAAATTTTTCGGTTTATCGATGAAGTGGATTGTTCTATAATAACGTAATTTTGTGTTTAGTCCATACAGTTAAGAGGCAAATAAAATGAGCAAACCTATTTACAAGCGAATTCTACTCAAATTAAGTGGCGAAGCCTTACAAGGCAACGAAGGCTTTGGTATCGATCCGTCTATTTTAGATCGTATGGCATTAGAAATTAAAGAGCTACTTGAAGAAGGTATTGAAGTTGGTGTTGTACTTGGTGGTGGTAACTTGTTCCGTGGAGCGAAGTTAGCAAAAGCAGGTATGAACCGTGTAGTGGGCGACCATATGGGGATGCTTGCAACCGTGATGAACGGTTTAGCAATGCGTGATGCTCTACACCGTGCTGAAGTGAATGCAAAATTAATGTCAGCATTCCAATTAAACGGGATTTGTGATACTTACAACTGGTCTGAAGCGATTAAAATGTTGCGTGAAAAACGTGTAGTGATCTTCTCAGCAGGAACTGGTAGCCCATTCTTTACCACTGATTCAGCCGCTTGTTTGCGTGGTATTGAAATTGAAGCAGATGTCGTATTAAAAGCAACAAAAGTAGATGGCGTTTATGACAAAGACCCTGCAAAATTTGAAAACGCAAAACTTTTCAATCAATTAACCTATGCTGAAGTGATTGATCAAGAATTACAAGTAATGGACTTAGCTGCATTCACTCTTGCTCGTGATCACGGAATGCCAATCCGTGTATTTAATATGGGTAAACCGGGTGCGTTGCGTAAAGTAGTGTTTGGCACAGAAGAAGGTACAACTATTTCTGAATAATTTCTCTATTTTTAACTCTGTTTTAAGTAAAAGGATAAAAAATCAATGATTAACGAAATCAAAAAAGATACACAAGATCGTATGGAAAAAAGCCTTGAGGCTTTAAAAGGTCACATCGCAAAAATCCGTACAGGTCGTGCTCAACCCTCTTTATTAGATGGTATTCAAGTAGAATATTATGGTTCTGCAACACCTTTACGCCAAGTAGCGAACGTAGTGGCAGAAGATGCTCGTACATTGGCTGTAAACGTATTCGATAAATCGCTCATTTCTGCGGTAGAAAAAGCGATTTTAACGTCAGATTTAGGCTTAAACCCATCATCTGCGGGTACAACAATTCGTGTTCCACTTCCACCATTAACGGAAGAACGTCGCCGTGATTTAATTAAAATCGTAAAAGCAGAAGGCGAGCAAGGTAAAGTGGCAATTCGTAATGTACGCCGTGATGCAAACGATCAAATCAAAGCGTTATTAAAAGATAAAGAGATCAGCGAAAACGAACAACACAAAGCTGAAGAAGATATCCAAAAAATCACGGATACATTCATCAAGAAAGTAGATGAAGTATTAGCAGCAAAAGAGAAAGAGTTATTAGATTTCTAATTTGCAAAATAGGTAACAAAAATGACCGCTTGTAGTGATACAAGCGGTCATTTTCTATCAAAACTTTACAAATTATAAGTAACGTTTGCTGATTACTTTTAAGTTGTCATCTAATTCATATACTAATGGCTGACCGGTTGGGATCTCTAAATCCATAATGTCAGCATCAGAAATTCCTTCGATATGTTTTGCTAAAGCACGTAATGAGTTACCGTGTGCAGTAACTAATACGGTTTTACCTGAAATTAATGCAGGTGCGATTTGATCTTCCCAGAAGGGTAATACACGCTCAAGGGTGATTTTTAAGTTTTCTGCGTTTGGAATTAAATCTTTCGGTAAGTTAGCATACCGGCGATCGTTATGTGCTGAGTTTGGATCTTGTGGGTCTAAATCCGGAGGAGAAATATCATAAGAACGACGCCAGATGTGAACTTGCTCATCACCATATTTTTCAGCGGTTTCTTTTTTGTCTAAACCTTGTAACGCACCGTAATGACGCTCGTTTAAACGCCAGTTTTTGATTTGTGGAACCCATAATTGGTTAGATTCTTCTAACACGATGTTACAAGTTTTGATTGCACGGGTTAAAACAGAAGTAAACGCAATATCAAACTCAAAACCCGCATCTTTTAATTTTTGACCCGCAGATTTTGCTTCTTCAATACCACGTTCTGTTAAATTCACATCACGCCAGCCTGTAAATAAGTTTTTAGCATTCCATTCACTGAAACCGTGGCGGATAAATACTAATTTCATAATGACTCCTTAGTCTTGAAAATTAATGGATTTAAAACTGTACTATTTATAGTTATAGCAAAATTCGCTCCATTTTGAAATAGATAGTTAAATTCTTTCATTAAAAAGCTGATCTTAAACAAATAACCGATTAGAATATAACCTTAGTGATGTTTTGGATTAAAAAGGTATATTTGTGAAACGAATAAATTCTTACGCTTGGGCTGTTATTTTAGGCGGAGTGATTGGTACTGCCGTGCCACTTTCTTTTGCGAATAATCTCAATCAGATTCAGCAAAAAATTCAGCAGCAAACTTCAAAAATTAATGAGCAGAAACAAAAACGTAATGAGCTGCAATCCACACTCAAAACGCAAGAAGTTGAAATGGGGAAGGTATTAGATAAACTACAAAAAACACAGATGTCATTGAGCGAAGTACGTCAAACTATAAAAAATACTGAGGCAGAAATTGTTCGCTTAGAAAAATTAGAAAAAGATCAAAAAGAGAAATTAAAAGAGCAATTAGATTCAGCTTATCGCTCAGGGGTTAACCCGTCTATTTTAGAACGGTTAATGTCAGAAGATGCAAAAAATGCAGAAAGAATGAGCGCTTATTATGAGCATATGAATAATATTCGTATTGATGCCATTGCGGATATTCGAAAAACTCAAGCTGATTTAAAAGCCAGACGTGATGAATTGAAAGGGCAACAGAAAGAGCATCAATCTCAACTTAATGAGCAAAAAAAGCAAGAAAGAGATTTAAAGAAAGTGCAAAGCCAGCGCGAAAATACCTTGCGATCTCTTAATAAAACGCTGGAAAAAGATGAAAGTCGTTTAGAAAATTTACGTAATAATGAAATTGCGTTAAGACAGCAATTAGAAAAAGCCCAAAAAGAAGCTCAACAAGTAGAAAAACGTGAGCAACAAGCAGCAAAATCCTCTAAAAATTCAGATAAAGTGAATAATAAGCCGATTAAAGTGGGTAGATACGCAATGCCTGTTTCAGGTAATATAATCACTAAATTTGGTAATAACTGGCACGGTGTAGTAATTGGGGCAGCGGCAGGCACGTCTGTAAAAGCAATTGCAAGTGGTCGTGTGATTATGGCACAATGGCTTGCGGGCTATGGCAATATGGTGGCAATCGATCACGGTAACGGCGATATTTCACTTTATGGTTATAATCAATCCATTTCAGTCAGTAAAGGTAGTCGGGTAACAGGCGGTCAAATTATTGCAAGGGTTGGTAATACAGGCGGGCAAAGCCGTCCGGCTCTCTATTTTGGCGTTACTCGTAAAGGCAAGCCTGTTAATCCGTTGAATTTGGTGAAGTAAATGGGAAATCAGATTTACAAGCGGTTAAATTTTACGATTTTTTTGCAAATTTTTGTGCTTTTTCTACCGCTTGCTCAAGCCGCTAAAATTGCTATTGTGATTGATGATGTGGGCTATCGTGTAAAAGAAGATCGGGAAATTTTATCGTTGCCTAAAGAAGTGAGCGTGGCGATTATTCCTGATGCCCCTTATGCGACAGAAAGGGCGAAGGAGGCTTATGCTCAAAAGCGTGATATTTTAATTCACTTGCCAATGCAGCCAAAATCTAAACAACTGATTGAGAAAAATAGCCTTAAAATTGGCGATAGTGAAGAAAAAATTCGGAAACTTATTGAGCATTCTCGTAGTCAAGTACCTTATGCGATTGGTTTAAATAATCATATGGGTAGCGGTGCAACCTCTGATCTAGCCACAATGCAACCTTTAATGAAGGTATTGAAAGAACATTCCTTGTTCTTCCTAGATAGCAAAACCATTGGTAGCAGTGTAGCAGCTAAGACTGCCCGCCAATTTGGGGTAAATGCCTTAGAAAGAGATATTTTTTTAGACGACAGCGATCTACTTTCTGATGTACAAAAACAATTTTCGCACGCTATTCAGTATGCTCGCAAAAATGGCGTAGCCGTTGTAATCGGACACCCTCGCAAGAATACGATTAGCGTACTGAAACAACATTTAGCTCAACTACCCAAAGATATTGAATTAATCGGGGTTGGAGAATTATGGCGAAATGAAAAAGTTGTGCCGGAAAAACCGTTCATTATGATATTTGAACAAGAACCTGCATTAACTTCTGTGCCACCTTATGAAAGTGTGCCGCTACTACGCGGTATTCCAAAATAAATAAAAGGTTATCAATGAATACAAAACTGCATTTTTTAACATTCTGCTGTTTAATGGCTTTTGCCTCAAAGGCTCAGGCTAATCAACCACAGGCTAATGAGCAAGATCAGAAAAATCAACAAGATAGAATTACCGATGTTGATCAAGAAAGAATCGGCGAATTAGAAGATAAACTCACAGATGATTCTGATGAGGAAAAAGTTGAAGCCTTAGTTGATTTAGAAGTCAAAGGTATTCACGACAAAGAAGCAAAGAAAAATGTCAATTTGTATTTAGCTCAAATTGCCAATGAATATGCAGACGGTTCAGAACGCTACCAATATTTGGTGCAAACAACGGTGGATAAAGCCCTGCGTGCATTGGGTTATTACAACAGCCAATATCAATTTGTGCAACTGCCTAGAAGCGATAAGAAGCCTTTATTGGTGCTAAATGTAAAACTGGACAAAGAAACCGTCAAAATTGATGAAACCGATATTGTGCTACAAGGTGAGGCAAAAAATGATGAAGATTTCACGGCTCTTATCAAAAAAGCCCCAAAGCAAGGCACTCGTTTAAATCATAAAACCTATGAAAACTTTAAAGGCGATATTGAAAGCAATGCATTCAGCAAAGGTTATTTTGACGGGCATTGGCTTTATCACCGTTTAGAAATTTACCCAACCGATCATAAAGCTGATTGGCGTTTAGGTTATGACAGTGGTATTCGCTATCGCTATGGACAAATTAATTTTGTAGATAGCCAAATTAAAGAGGAATATTTACGCAATATTCTGAAAATTAATTCGGGCGATCATTACTTTGCCAATGATCTTTCAAACTTAACCCAAGATTATTTATCCAGTAACTGGTTTTCATCGGTAATGGTTGAGCCACATCTCAATGAACAAGATAAGACGGTAGATTTAAATGTGCTATTCCAACCGAAAAAGAAAAATGAGGTTGAAATTGGTATCGGTTATGAAACGGAAGTGGGACCTCGCCTACAATTTAACTGGAAAAAACCGTGGCGAAATAAAAGAGGGCATAGTATCGATACTCGAACTTATATTTCCGCCCCTGAGCAGAGATTTGAATTTGGTTACAATATTCCGCTAAAAGAAGATCCGCTTCATTACTACTATCAGATATCGGGTACGGTTGAAAATGAAGATCAGAAGGATACGAAATCAACAGCAGCAAGTTTCGCTCTACAACGTTTTTGGACTCGAACAACAGGTTGGTCATTCTCTACTGGTTTAAGAACCCGTTATGATTCCTTTACGCAAGCGAATGATAAATTTAAAACGTTATTAGTTTACCCAACTGCCTCCTTAAACCGTACTCGTACTGATGGCAAGCCTTATCCATTATGGGGAGATAGCCAAAGACTTACCGTAAATTGGGGAAACAAAATATTTGGCTCAGATGTGAATTTTTATAGCTATAAAGCTTCTACGTCGTTTGTGAGAACTTATGCAGATAATCATCGATTCTACTTAAGGGCAGAATTAGGCTACTTGAAAGCAAATCAATTTGAACGTATTCCACCTTCATTACGTTTTTTTGCAGGGGGCGATATGAGTGTGCGTGGTTTTGGTTATAAAGATATTTCGCCAAGAGATCCATCAAATGGAAAACGTGTAGGCGGTTCACATTTAGCTACAGGCTCGTTTGAATATCAATATCAAGCCTATCCAAACTGGTGGGGAGCAGTGTTTTATGATGTGGGCTTAGCGGCGAATAAATTTGAGACAAAACAGTTACATCACGGAACAGGTTTAGGTGTTCGCTGGGCTTCGCCGATTGGGGCAATTAAAGTTGATGTGGGCGTGCCTGTAAAATCGCCTAATGGTAAAAATGGTTTCCAAATTTACGTTGGATTAGGTTCAGATCTTTAATACAAGCGGTTGTATTTTACTAAAATTTTACCAATGATAACTTTAGATAAGTATTTAAAATGATGAATGAACAACAAGAAATAATAGATAGCCAAGACACGGCAGCAGAACAAGAAGTGCCAAAGAAAAAATCAAGATCAAAATGGCGATTCTTGAAATGGGGTATTTGCATTTTTTTAATGCTACTCTTGGCTGTTATTCTATTTTTATGTACAGGTTTTGGGCAGCGTAAAACGGTTCAATGGGTCGATCAATTAATTGAACCTTTACAAATCGGCAACGTGGAAGGCAGCATTCAAGAGGGATTACAGCTTTCTAATACGCAGTTTGTAACTGATGGCGTAAATGTGCAAGTCGGCAAGGTAGATTTACACATTGATTTTAACTGCTTGATTAAGTACGAAGTTTGCCTAAACAATTTTAACGTGAAGGATACCAAGGTTGTTATTGATACAACAAAACTTCCACCTTCCCAAGAAGAAAAAGAAGATAACACCCCTTTTACTGAGTTAAATTTACCGCTCGGCATTTCAGCAGAAAATATCACATTAGAGAATATTGATGTCAGGGTTGATGATATGGATATTCATCTCAATCACTTCAATACTTCCCTTTCTGGCAAAGGGCGTGAGGTTATTGTGAAGCCTACCACGCTAGAGGGGTTAAATCTGCTCTTAGCTTTAAAAGTCGAGGAAGAGCTAGAAACGCAAGCGGTCAATTCTGACTCAGAAAAAGCAACAGTAACGAGAAACCCTGCTAATGCACAAGAGGCAGTGGAAAAAACGGGCGAAAAAGTGGTAGAAGGCTTCCACCAATTACAAGGCAAAACAATCGCAGAAGCGGAGCAACAGCCGTATAATAAAGTGGATTGGGCAGAAATTAAAGCTCAGTTAGAACAGCCGATCTTAAATAAAAATATCCAACTCTCTTTGCCGTTAGATTTAACCATTGAGCAGATTGATATTACTGATGTTTCGGTTGCTCAAAAAGCACAAGATGAAAACGGTAACTTAGTTGAGCCGATTTCACTTATCAACGTACATTCTTTACAGCTTCAAGCACAGGCGAAAGATGAGCTGGTAACCCTGCAACGTTTGGATTTCAAAAGCGATCAGGGCGATCTCACTGCCACAGGTACACTTTCTCTTAAAGATAATTATCCATTAAATTGGCAGTTAGAAGGCGTTGAGGCAAAAGACGCCAAAATGAAACTGCCGTTTAGTCATATCAATGCCACGCTTTCAGGCGAATTGTATGATAAGACTGTGCTGAATTTAAAAACAGACGGAGCAATTAACGCTGCTTTAGAGGGGGATATTGAGCTTGCAACCCCAAAAATGCCTTTTGATCTGGTGCTTAAGAGTGAAGCAATGAAGTATCCTTTCGCCCCACAAAAAGGCGATGATGTGTTGCAGTTAGAGAATATCGATATTCACCTCAATGGCAATTTGCTTGCCTATAATTTGGCTGCCAAAGTGAGTGTCAAAGGAATGGGCATCCCGCCAAGTTCTGCTGATTTAAAAGGCAATGGCGAATTAACGCATTTTAATATTCACGATTTACTGCTAAATACTTTAGACGGTAATGCTCAACTGACAGGCTTAATTGATTGGACGGAAGGAGTTGAGTGGGATTCCAACCTTAAGCTGAACAATATCAATACTAAGGCATTAGTGCCTGATTGGGCGGCGGTATTATCAGGCTCTCTTGCTACTCAAGGTTATGCAGGGCGTGGTAATACAGGTTCAGATTGGAAAGCAGATGTGTCAAATATTGATATTAAAGGCTCATTGCATCAAAAAAATCTGCAATTAACAGGGAATTTAAACGCTAGCAATCAGCAACTTTTAGATGTGCCGGGTTTATCGCTGATTTATGGCGAAAACAAAATTGATCTGAAAGGGCTTTTAGGCGAAAAATCAGACTTTTATGCTGATATCAAAGCCCCGAATTTACAAGGCTTGGTGCCGAATTTAAACGCGAGTATGAATGGTAATGTAAAATTATCAGGCAAACTTGCCGAGCCAAATGTGGATTTGGATTTAGTGGCTTCAAATGTTAGCTATGATCAGTTTAAATTACAGCATTTAACTGCAAAGGGAAAAATTACCACCGAACAAACTATTCAAGGCGATGTGGAATTAGGGCTACGTCAATTTGCCTATAATGATATTAAGGTGGAAAGTGCTACTTTATTGGCAAAAGGAAATGAAGCAAATCACACTCTGAAATTAACCTCAAAAGGTAATCCTGCAGGATCAGATTTGCAAATTTCCGGAAAATTTGACCGCTTGCAACAGATTTGGGAAGGGCAGCTAAGCAACGTGGCTATTCAATCCACCGAGTTTGGCAAGTTCCAAACCGATAAAACCGTTAATGTGAAATATGACAACAAGGCGATTAATGCCAATGTGTCGGCTCACTGTTGGCATAACCCGAAAATTCATCTCTGTTTCCCAACTGCATTTAATGCAGGACAAGAGGGGAAAGTGCCTTTCGATATTCGCAATTTTAATTTAGTGGTGTTGCAAGATTATCTTGATAATACCAGTCAAATTTCAGGTATTGTGAATGCCAAAGGCGAAGCAGCGTGGTTTAAAAATAAACAGCCACAGGTTAATTTGGATCTCACGTCCAATTCTATTAAATTTGTACAGAAAATGGAAGGTGGAAAAACCTTCCCGCTTACGGTTTCGCCGTTAAAAATCAATTTGAAAATGTCGGATAACAATTTAGCCCTTAAATCAAATTTAAGAGTTGAAAATAACGGCACACTGACAACCGATATTGTGATGCGGGATTTAAATAATGCGAGAACATTATCGGGCAATATTAATATTGACCAATTAACGTTAAAACTGATTAGTCCACTACTTGAGCGAGGTGATTTTGTTGATGGCAGAATTAATGCTCGCCTCACGGTAAGTGGTAATGCAACCTCGCCGTTGCTACAGGGTAACTTGAATTTAACAGGCTTAAAAGCACGCTCTGTAACAATGCCGTTTGATGTAACAGGCGGTAATTTAGCGATGAACTTTCACGGTGCAACCTCCACTTTAACAGGTAGGCTGCAAACAAAAGAAAGTGAGTTACGCTTAGAAGGAGATGCAGACTGGCGAAATATTAATGCGTGGCGAACCAGAGTTCATGCCCAAGCTAACCGTTTTAGGGTGGATGTTCCTAATTTAGCAAGAGTAGAAATTAGCCCTGATATTCAAGTTGTGGCAACCCCAACGCTTTTAACTTTAAGCGGTAATATTGATGTGCCGTGGGCAAGAATTGAAGTGGAAGAATTGCCGGCACAGGCGGTTAGCGTAAGTAGCGATGAAGTGATTATGGACGGCTCGGCAAGAAACAAAGTGCCGTTTAATCAACGCACTATTCCAAACGAAACTGCGGGCGGAATGGCGATTAATGCGGATATTAAAATTAACATCGGCAACGATGTTAAGCTCAAAGCATACGGCTTGAATAGTAATCTAAACGGCTTGCTCTCGGTGCGTCAAGGCAAACAGGGGCTAGGGCTTTACGGACAAGTTCGCTTAGACGAAGGACGTTTTGCCGCTTATGGGCAAGACTTGTTGATCCGCAAAGGAAATATCAGCTTCGCAGGTTCGCCATCACAGCCGTACTTAGATATTGAAGCGGTGAGAAACCCTGATGCAATGGAAGATCCAACCATTACCGCAGGGGTACGGGTAACAGGCTTGGCGGATTCGCCAAATGTAAAAGTATTCTCCGATCCTGCAATGTCGCAAAATGAAGCTCTCTCTTACATCTTAACAGGGCGGTCGCTCGAAAGCAGTGGCGATGCAGACTCAAGCAATGCGGTTGCGGCGGCTTTATTAAGTATGAGTTTGTCAAAAAGCAGCAAATTGGTAGGCGATGTAGGCAGTGTCTTTGGCTTAAAAGATCTTAGCGTCAGTACCGCAGGCATTGGCGACAACACCAAAGTAGAAGTGAGTGCCAGCCTCTCGCCTCGCTTCCGTGTGAAATACGGCGTGGGTGTTTTTGCTCCACTTACCGAGCTGACATTGCGATACAACTTAACCCCAAGACTCTATTTACAATGGGTTTCCAACGTAAACCAAGCGGTTGATTTAATGTACCGCTTCCAGTTTGATAAACTGTTTTAATTCAAAAGGTTGTTAATCAGAGCATTAACAACCTTTTTGCTTTATAGTAGAATGGCAGCTTTATTTACAAGCGGTTAAAAAAGCAGAAAAATTTACAAAAGTTATGGAAAAACAACGCCAACGTGAATTGCAGAAATGGCTTAGAAGTCAGCAAAAAGTCATTAAAAAACAGGTGTATTTAAACGTGCTGTTAGGGATTTTCAGCGGTTTATGTATGATTGGGCAGATGTGGCTGATTGCCATAATGTTGCAAAAAATGATTATTGAAAAGCAATCGCCGAATCATTTTGTGTTAGAAATTATTACGCTATTTGGCTGTTTTGTGGCAAGAGCGTTGTTTATTTTTCTACGTGAACGAGTGGGCTTTCAGGCAGGACAAACATTGCGTTTACATCTTCGTAAGCAAATTTTAGCGAAAATGGAAACGGTCGGCCCGATGAGCCTTCAACAAAAACCGGCAGGGAGCTGGGCAACATTAATGTTGGAGCAAGTGGAAAACCTGCACAATTTCTACGCTCGTTATTTGCCACAGCAATTTCTCTCATTAATTATACCGCTTGTTATTCTCTGTTTTGTCTTTCCGATTAACTGGTTGGCAGGCGTGATTCTGTTTGCGACTATTCCATTATTACCTTTATTTATGATTTTAGCCGGTTGGAAAGCGGTTGAGGCAAATCAGCGTAATATCGGTATTCTTTCCCGTATCAGCGGGCAATTCCTAGATAAATTGAAAGGCTTGGAAACAATCCGTTTATTCGGGCAAGCTGAAAAACAGACCGAGCAGATTTACCAAAGTACAGAAGATTTCCGCACCAGTACGATGGATATTCTCAAAATGGCGTTTTTATCGTCCGCCGTGTTAGAGTTTTTTACTTCTGTATCTATTGCTGTGATGGCAGTCTATTTTGGCTTTCTTTTTCTAGGTGAGTTAGATTTTGGTTATTATGGAACGGGATTTACGTTGTTTATCGGCTTTTTCTGCTTAATGTTAGCCCCTGAATTTTATCAGCCAATGCGTGAATTAGGTGTGTTTTATCACGATAAAGCAGCGGCGATTAGTGCAGCAGATGATATTGAACGTATTCTGAAAGAAGAAGTAAAAATACAATCAAATGATTTGCAAAAATCTATAGAAAATCGACCGCTTGTGATTGAAGCAAAAGCCTGTGTGATTCTTTCTCAACAAAGGAAAGCTCTTACACAACCATTGAATTTTATACTAAATGCACATCAACATATTGCGTTAGTTGGGCAAAGTGGGGCAGGTAAAAGCTCGTTAATGAATATGTTACTCGGCTTCTTGCCTTATGAAGGATCGGTCAAAATTAACGGCACAGAATTGCGTGAACTAAATTTAAGCGAATGGAGAGCGAAATTAGCTTGGGTAGGGCAGAACCCACAGTTAATGCGTGGAACCTTAAAAGAGAATATTTTAATGGGTAATGCAGAGGCAACTGAAGATGAAATTGCTAGAGCCTTACGTTTATCAAAAGCGGACGAATTTGTCTCTCGTTTAGGCTTAGAACATCAAGTTCAAGATAGTAATATCGGTATTTCAGGTGGGCAAGCACAGCGTATTGCGATTGCTAGAGCCTTGTTACGCCCTTATGAGTTATTGCTACTTGATGAGCCAACGGCAAGTTTAGATATCGACTCCGAACAGCAAGTGTTAGAGGCGTTACACCATCTAAGCCGAGAGCAAACCACCTTGATGATTACTCACCGTGTGGAAGATTTAACTCAATGCGATGAAATTTGGGTAATGAAACAGGGGCAGATTATCCAACAAGGTAGCTTTAGCGAATTGGAACATACAGGCTTTTTTGCCGAGTTATTGCGTAATGAATTAGTTCATCAGGGAGAAATCTAATGAAAGCATTATTCCCATTTTTTTCTCTCTATCAAACCCATTTTGGGCGTTTATTATTAGGCATTGTGCTTGCTATTTTAGGGCTTTCAGCCAGTATTGGCTTGTTAAGCCTTTCTGGTTGGTTTTTAGCGGCCTCCTTTTTGGCAGGGAATGCGATGATCTTCAACTTTTTCTATCCATCATCAGGGGTAAGAGGGTTAGCCGCTTCTAGAACTGCAGTCCGCTATTTTGAAAAGCTGGTAACGCACGATGCGACTTTCCGTGTCTTGGCAAACTTACGAGTGACCGTTTTCAAAAAACTTATTCCACTTAGCCCAAGTGGTTTAAGCCATTTTAGAAATAGTGAATTGTTAAACCGTTTGGTGGCGGATGTTGATATCCTTGATACAATTTACCTGAATCTCATCTCACCTTTTATAAGTGCAGTAATGGTGATCTTATTTATGGCAATTGGGTTGTCATTTGTGTCAGTACCATTAATGCTTATTATTTGTGGAAGTCTATTGGCATTATTAGTGATTATTCCTATTGTGTTTTATCGATTAGGGTTAAATCTTGGGAAAAAGGCGGTAGAAAATAGAGCAAATTACCGCAGCCAATTTATTGAATGGGTTCAGCTAAATGCGGAGTTTTTGCTTTTCGGGCAACTCAATCAAGCCTCTGAAAAACTACAGCATGTCGAACGCCAATGGCTGAATGCACAAAGTAAAGAAAGCCAACTGGCAGGAGTATCAAATAGTATCGTGATGCTCTCAAACGGTGTTTTAACCTGTGTAATCCTTTATTTAGTTTCTACTGCGATAAATGTACCGAGTGCAAAATATCCAGAGGCTTTAATTGCATTAGTGGTGTTTTGTGTGATGGCATCGGCTGAAATTCTTGCACCTATCGGTATGGCGTTTTTACATTTAGGGCAAGTGATTACAGCGGCAGAACGCATTAATGAAATTACTGAACAAAAACCAAGCGTAGAATTTAATGGCTCGGCAGAATGGCAAAATTTGAGCCAAAATCAACCTCTTGTACGTTTTGAAAAGGCTAATTTTGCTTATTTGAATGGCGAACAACAGGTATTAAACAACCTCTCTTTTGAAGTGTTAAAAGGGCAGAAAGTGGCTATTTTAGGGAAAACAGGCAGCGGTAAATCAACCATTTTCCAATTATTAAACCGTAATTATGACCCAACAAGCGGTCAAATTTGGCTAAATAATTACAAAATTGATGATTTCTCCGAACAAACCTTACGCTCAAAATTAGTTACTTTAAGCCAACGTGTCCATATTTTTAGCCAAACGCTGCGCGATAATTTATTAATGGGCAACGCAGAAGCTACAGATGAGCAAATGATTGATGTGGTGCAAAAAGTCGGCTTAGGCTACTTGCTGGAAACCGAAGGATTAAACCTTTGGCTAGGCGAAGGCGGTAGACCCCTTTCAGGCGGTGAACAACGCCGCTTAGGGCTAGCTCGTTTGCTACTAAGTTCAGCCGAATTAGTGCTACTAGACGAACCAACCGAAGGGCTAGATCGTGAAACCGAACAGCAGATCTTAAACCTTATCCTTACTCACTGTGCAGACAGAACTTTATTGATGATCACCCACAGACAAAGCGGATTAGATAGATTTGATGTGGTTTATCGAATGGATAATGGAAGACTGGTGGGGTAGCTTATTTTTGTGATGTGGATCGAAAAGTTGGATTTATGCAGTTGTTTATAACTTAATAAAACAGGAGACTATCAATAAATTGTTGTAATTGCTATTAATAGAGTTATAGTAACTCTATTAAACTTAGGCGAGGCATTTATGGATAGTCGAAGTTTAGTAAAATTAATCGTTGCAGATGGTTGGTTTTTAGTTGGAATTAAAGGTAGCCATCATCAATATAAACATCCAACTAAAAAGGGAAGAGTAACAAGCCCTCATCCGAAAAAAGATTTACCGACTGCAACAGTTAAATCAATATTAAAACAAGCTGCTATTAAGGAGTAAATGATGTTATATCCTATTGCAATCGAGATGGGGAATGAAAAACAAGCCTACGGAGTTATTGTTCCTGATGTGGAGGGCTGCTTTTCAGCAGGAGATACCTTAGAAGAGGCTTTTAATAATGCTAAAGAGGCTATATCATTTCATATCGAAACATTAATTGAAGATGGTGAAGCTATTCCACAACCTACAGCACTTGAAAATCATAAAAATAATCCAGAATACAAAGATTTTATTTTCGCTTTAGTAGATGTAGATTTAACGCATTTAATGGGGAAAACAGAGAAAATTAATGTAACTTTACCCTCATTATTAATTCGCCGTATTGATGAGTTTGTTGCTCAAAACCCTGCATATAAAACCCGAAGTGGCTTTTTAGCTCAAGTGGCAAGTGAACGTATTTTAACAAATTACTAATATTTAAATTAAAGGCATTTATCTTTTTCTCTGGATAAATGCCTTTTAGCATTCAAAACAAGGCTAAAAAATGCTATATTCTCCACCAATTTTGAAATAGAGACTGATTTTAGAAAAATGGCAGATTATCACGATATTACCATTGCTTATGCAGGCGTATGCCAAGCAGCGAATTTAGTACAGCAATTTGCACATAAAGGTACGGCAGATAGAGATGTGTTTAGGCAATCTATCCGTAGCTTATTAGTGACTCAGCCTGAATCCACGCTAAGTGTGTTTGGCGATGACCTTTCTCATCTAAAAATTGGATTGGAAACGGCGTTATCTCAAACAGGTGGTGGCAATGGTAAGTTAGATACTGAAGTGGGGCGTTATTGGATAAGCCTGATTGCTCTTAGCCAAAAACTAGATAAAAATCCTGAAGCAAAACAACAACTTGCGCAGCGTTTACAGCAAATTGAACGTCAATTACCACTTTATGAAGATGATGTTTTAGCTGATCAGATGATTGCGAATTTAGCCGCAATTTACAGCGATATTATTAGCCCGTTAGGCACGAAAATTCACGTGATGGGAATGCAAGATTACTTGGTCCGCCCTGATATTCAGCACAAAATTAGAGCTTCACTGCTTGCGGGCATTCGTGCGGCAATTTTATGGCAACAAGTAGGTGGTAGCCGCTGGCAGTTTTTATTCTCACGCAAGAAAATTTTCAACCAAGCTCAACAGCTTTATCGTCAAATTTAACCGAACATTTATTATTTTGGAGAACATTACACAATGGAACTTACTGCTTTAACTGCGTTATCCCCCATCGATGGTCGCTATCAAGACAAGGTATCTAGTCTTCGCCCAATTTTCAGTGAATTTGGATTATTAAAATTCCGTGTGGAAGTTGAGGTTCGTTGGTTACAAAAATTGGCATTTCACGCACAAATCAAGGAAGTTCCAGTATTTTCTGAAAAAGCAAACGATTACTTAGATCAAATTGTCGCTAATTTCTCGTTAGAAGATGCAAATCGTATTAAAACCATTGAACGCACGACCAACCACGATGTAAAAGCAGTAGAGTATTTTTTAAAAGAAAAATGTGAGGCATTGCCTGAATTACAAGCAGTGAATGAATTTATTCATTTTGCTTGTACTTCTGAAGACATCAACAATACTTCACACGCCTTAATGTTGAAAACTGCTCGTGCAGAGGTATTATTACCTGAGTGGAAAAAAGTGATTGATGTGGTGGTAGAGCTAGCACAACGTTATCAATATATTCCATTGCTTTCACGCACGCATGGTCAGCCAGCTAGCCCGACAACAATGGGTAAAGAGATGGCAAATGTGGCGTATCGTTTACAACGTCAATATAAACAGTTAGAAAATTTAGAGATTTTGGCGAAAATCAACGGTGCGGTGGGTAATTATAATGCTCATTTATCGGCTTACCCTGATATTGATTGGCATACATTCAGCCAAGAATTTGTAGAGTCTTTAGGCGTAACTTGGAATCCGTACACAACACAAATTGAACCGCACGATTATATTGCGGAGTTCTTTGATTGTGTGGGTCGTTTTAACACTATTTTGATCGACTTTGATCGTGATATGTGGGGATACATTGCGTTAAATCATTTCAAACAACGCACTATTGCAGGCGAAATTGGCTCAAGCACGATGCCGCATAAAGTGAACCCGATTGACTTTGAAAACTCAGAGGGTAACTTAGGTTTAGCGAATGCAGTAATGGCACACTTAGGGCAAAAATTACCAATCTCTCGCTGGCAACGTGACTTAACCGACTCAACCGTATTGCGTAATTTAGGCGTAGGTTTAGGTTATGCGTTAATTGCTTATGCTTCAACCTTAAAAGGCATTAGCAAATTAGAAGTGAACGAGCAACACTTGCGTGATGAACTCAACCAAAACTGGGAAGTGTTAGCCGAACCAATTCAAACGGTAATGCGTCGTTATGGCATTGAAAAACCGTACGAAAAACTTAAGGAACTAACTCGTGGTAAACGTGTTGATGAAACGGCAATGCGTGAGTTTATTGATAAGTTAGACATTCCAGAAAACGAAAAAAATCGTTTAAAAGAGATGACACCGGCAACCTATATCGGCTATGCTGTTGAACTTGTTGAGAAATTGTAAAATTTAACTGAAAAAAGACCGCTTGCAAGCGGTCTTTTTCTGCAGCTTTTTTGCAAAAGGGGAAATATGAAACAGGCAAATAGACATAAAAGGATTATTGAACTCGTTAATCAGCTAGGTTATGTCAGTACAGAAGAGCTTGTGGCTCAAATGAATGTTAGCCCACAAACAATCCGCCGTGATTTAAATGAGATGGCAGAAAATAACCTAATCCGCCGTCATCACGGTGGGGCTGCTGCACCTTCTAATAATGAAAACAGTGATTATACGCACCGCAAGCAATTTTTTTCTCAAGAGAAGAATGCGATTGCTCAACAAGTAGCAAAACTTATTCCAAACGGAGCATCGGTATTTTTAGATATTGGTACAACATCAGAAGCGGTAGCATTAGCACTACTTTCACATAAAAATTTAAAAGTTGTAACCAATAATCTGAATGCGGCGCATATTTTAATGAAAAATCCGGAATGCCAAATTACCGTTGCGGGAGGAAATTTACGAAGCGATGGCGGATTAATTGGGGAAGAAACCGTGCGTTTTATCAACCAATTCCGCTTAGATTTCGGCATTTTAGGCATTAGTGCGGTGGATTTAGACGGCTCAATGTTGGATTATGATTACCACGAAGTCCAAGTAAAAAGAGCCTTGATGGAGTGTTCCAGACAGGTTTTATTAGTTACCGATCATTCAAAATTCAGCCGTAATGCGATTGTACGTTTAGGAAATGTTAAGGAAGTAAATTATTTGTTTACAGATACTGATTTACCGCTAGAATTACAACATCTTTTAAGTCAATCAGATGTAACAGTCAAAATTTGTAATGAATAAAAGCAATTTCTTCTCTAAGCAAAAATGGATTGCTTATGCCCAATTAATGCGGTTTGATAAGCCCATCGGCACATTGCTATTACTGCACCCAACGTTGTGGGCGTTATTTGTGGCGGCTGATGGAATGCCGCCATTCTCTATTTTGTTGATTTTCACGCTTGGCGTAATTGTAATGCGTGCGGCAGGTTGTGTAATTAATGATTATGCCGATAGAGAGATTGACGGACACGTTAAACGCACCTCTCAACGTCCGCTGGCAACAGGCAGAGTAACTACCACAGAGGCAAAAATTATTTTTGCGGTATTGTTATTATTCGCCTTCTTGCTGGATTTAATGCTCAACCGATATGCCTTTTTACTTTCGTTTGTGGCGGTGTTTTTGGCGGTGATTTATCCGTTTATGAAACGTTTTACTCATTTGCCGCAAGTGGTGCTAGGTATGGCGTTTGGTTGGTCAATTCCGATGGTATTTGGGGCGGTAAATGAAACTTTGCCACTTGAATGCTGGTTGCTTTTCTTTGCCAATCTGGCGTGGACGGTGGCTTATGACACTCAATATGCAATGGTAGATCGTGATGATGATTTGCGGATTGGGGTAAAATCTACTGCGATTTTGTTTGCCCAATATGATAATAAAATCATCGCACTATTACAGTTTATTACCCTGATATTATTGAGCTTAGTCGGCATCGTACAAGAGTATAATATCGGCTATTTCATCGTATTAGCATTAAGTGCAACGCTGTTTATCTATCAATGCTGGCTCACTAAAAAACGAGAACGCAGCGAATGCTTTAAAGCCTTTTTAAACAACCACTATTTTGGCTTAGGTGTATTTATTGCGATTTTAGTTGGGATTTATTTCTAGTTATGTAAGGGCGAAATATTTTTCGCCCTTATTTTTTATCTGGCAGTTTTATCTATACAAGCGGTTAAATTTAGGCGGCAATTTGCAAATTTTAACCAAAATTTAACCGCTTGTTTTGCGATACATTCGGGCATTTTTCTGCTATAATCGACACAATTTTTTGATTTTAAATTAGTAGGAATAACAATGTCTGAACAAACTCAACCAACCAGTTATGATTCTTCAAGTATTAAGGTGTTACGAGGCTTAGATGCAGTGCGTAAACGTCCGGGAATGTATATCGGCGATACTGATGACGGCACGGGCTTACACCATATGGTATTTGAAGTGTTAGATAATGCGATTGATGAGGCATTAGCAGGACATTGTAAAGATATTATCGTTACAATTCATTCCGATAATTCGGTTTCGGTACAAGATGATGGACGTGGTATTCCTGTTGGCATTCACCCGGAAGAGGGGGTTTCTGCGGCAGAAGTGATTATGACCGTTCTGCACGCAGGCGGTAAATTTGATGATAACTCCTATAAGGTTTCCGGCGGTTTGCACGGTGTGGGCGTGTCGGTAGTAAACGCACTTTCTTCAAAATTACAACTGACTATTCGCCGTGAAGGACACGTTCATGAGCAGTTCTATAGCTTGGGTGAGCCTGACGCACCATTAACTATTATTGGTAATACGGACAAAACAGGAACATCAGTTCGTTTCTGGCCAAGTTTAGATATTTTCAAAAACAAAACTGAATTTGAGTACAAAATTTTATCTAAGCGTTTGCGTGAATTATCCTTCTTAAACTCAGGGGTTTCGATCAAGCTAATTGATGAGCGTGATGGCAAAGAAGAGCATTTCAAATACGAAGGCGGTATTAAAGCCTACGTTGAATATTTAAACGAAGGCAAAACCCATATTCACAATACGCCATTCTATTTAACGACTGAAAAAGACGGTATCGGCGTAGAGATTTCTCTGCAATGGAATGATAGCTATAACGAAAGCGTTTACTGCTTTACCAATAACATTCCACAACGTGATGGCGGTACGCACTTAGCAGGTTTCCGTGGGGCTTTAACCCGTGCGTTGAAAAACTATATGGATAACAGCGGAGTGCTGAAAAAAGCCGATGCGAATATTGATGCCTCAGGCGATGACGCTCGTGAAGGTTTAGTGGCGGTTATTTCAGTAAAAGTGCCAGATCCAAAATTCTCTTCACAAACCAAAGATAAGCTTGTTTCTTCAGAAGTGCGTGGTGCGGTTGAAAGCTCAATGAATGAAGCATTATCAGATTACTTAGCCGAAAACCCAGACGATGCAAAAAACATTGTCACTAAAATTATTGATGCTGCTCGTGCAAGAGAAGCGGCTCGTAAAGCCCGTGAAATGACACGCCGTAAAGGTGCGTTAGATTTAGGTGGTTTGCCGGGTAAACTGGCGGATTGTCAGGAGAAAGATCCTGCGTTATCTGAACTCTACTTAGTGGAGGGGGACTCTGCGGGGGGGTCGGCAAAACAAGGGCGTGATCGTAAAAATCAAGCAATTTTGCCGTTAAAAGGTAAAATCTTAAACGTAGAAAAAGCTCGTTTCGACAAAATGCTTTCTTCACAAGAAGTGGCAACGCTGATTACTGCGTTAGGCACAGGTATTGGGCGTGATGATTACAACATCGAGAAATTGCGTTATCACAAAATCATTATTATGACCGATGCGGACGTGGACGGTGCACACATTCGTACGCTTTTATTAACCTTCTTCTATCGCCAAATGCCAGAGTTGATCGAAAACGGTTATATCTATATCGCTCAACCGCCACTTTACAAAGTGAAAAAAGGCAAACAAGAGCGTTATATTCAAGATAACGATGAAATGACACAATATGAAATTGATATTGCCCTTGAAGGTGCTGGTTTATATGTGAGCGAAGATGCTCCAGCATTAAGTGGTGTAGCCTTAGAGAACCTAATTTCTCAATACAATAACGTGCAAAAAATGATTGAGCGTTTAAGCCGCCGTTACCCAACTTTGTTGTTGAATGAATTAATTTACTCAAAACCACTTTCAGCAGAATTTGCAAAAAATGAAGCAAATATGAACGCTTGGAGTGAAAACTTTGCGGCTAAATTAATGGAAAAAGAAGTGGGTGGTAGTTTCTATCGTATTAATACTGTATTCAATGAAGAACGCCAAATCTACGAGCCGGAAATTATTGTTACAACGCACGGTATGGATACAACTTACCGCCTAGATTATAACTTTATCAGCGGTGCAGAATATGCTCGTATTGTGGCATTAGGCAACGAGCTGAACGATTTACTTTCTGACTCAGCTTATGTAGTGCGTGGAGAACGCCGTCAAGAAATCAGCCGTTTCTCTGAAGCCTTAGATTGGTTAGTGAAAGAATCTCGCAAAGGTTTAACTATTCAACGCTATAAAGGGTTAGGTGAGATGAACCCAGAGCAATTATGGGAAACTACAATGGATCCTGTTGCTCGTAAAATGTTACAAGTAAACATTAGCGATGCGATTGAAGCAGACAAACTCTTTAGCACGCTGATGGGCGATGAAGTTGAACCAAGACGTGATTTCATCGAAACCAATGCGTTATATGCACAGATTGATGTCTAGTTAAAATAAAAGTCCGCACTATGCGGACTTTTTTGTATGCTAAAACTGAGGGGAAAATTTAGTCATCAAGCAGAAATGGATCGTCCCATATCTCTTCCAAAAAGGCTAAAAATTCCTCTCTTTCATCGCCTTTAAAGCCCGATGCTTCAAAGCCAGACGAACTAGAGAATCGAACTCTGACGTTTACATCTGAAAATTTTTCAGCAATCCGATCAGGTAATCGCTCAATCAGTTTCTCCATCGTCTTTTGTTGCTCTGCAAGCCTTTTGCTATCACGTTCTTTGACAAAACGTATATCAAGTGTTTTCATAATATCCCTCGCTATATTTACTGTATTTAAATACAGTATAATAAACGAGAATTTTTATGTCAATAAAATAGTGTGATAATTTACAGTATTTTTTCTTTAAGGTAACAGAGGCTATTTAAGCATTTGCTAAAATAACTGCACGTTTAGGGGCTGGGTAACCTTCAATGGTTTTACTATGATCGTTCGGATCTAAAAAATCGACCAAACTTTCATTTTCCAGCCAATCGGTTTTGCGTTGCTCTTCAAGTGTAGTAATTGCCTCATCAACGCAACGTACATTTTTAAAACCGACTTTTTCCAGCCAGTTAATCAGAGAAGGCACAGATGGAATAAAATAGACATTTTTCATCTTAGCGTAGCGATCAGCGGGTACTAACACATCATTCACATCGCCATCAATCACAAGGGTTTCCAACACTAATTCGCCGCCTTTGACTAATTGGGCTTTTAGTTGTGAGAGATGATCGAGTGGTGATTTGCGATGATAAAGCACGCCCATAGAGAAGACAGTATCGAATGCAGCTAAAGGTTGCATTTGCTCAATACCAAGCGGAATAAGGTTTGCTCGTCTGTCATTACCAAGTAGCTTTCTTACTGCCTCAAATTGGCAAAGGAAAAGCTCGGTAGGGTCAATGCCCACCACCATTTTTGCCCCTTCGCCCACCATTCGCCACATATGATAACCGCTACCACAGCCCACGTCTAAAATTGTTCTGCCAGCAAGTGGAGTAAGGTGCGGTAAAACACGATCCCATTTGAAATCAGAACGCCATTCTGTATCAATATGAATACCGTGTAAGTGATACGGGCCTTTACGCCAAGGCATCAGCTGTTTTAAGTGATGGGTGATTTGCTTGCGTTCGCCCTCAGATAAAGGCGCAGTTGGAATAGACTCCACTTTATCTTTTAGGTTAATACAAGCGGTCGGATTTGGTAAAAAATCTGCAACTTTTGCCCATTTTGCATAATCTGCGTGGGTCGTTTTTTCCCATTGCTTTAATTGCAAGGGTAGGGTTTCAAGCCAAGCTGATAGGGAAGTAGTTGCAATTTGTTGATAAAAAGGACGGAAGTCGATCATTTTTAAATTTATGTGTAGGGGCAGAGTTTGCCCGAAAGGTAGTAAAGAAAGGGCAGGCACAAGCCTGCCCTACAAAATGTTAAATTATCTCGCAATCGGATTTACTTTTGCTTTTTGCACTTTGCGGTAAGCGTTTAATAATTTCTGATGAGCAACCATATTTTCAAGGCTTTCATCAGAAGCTGTTAAGCCGTTAAACGGATTACCACCTTGCACCGCATTCCAAGCAAATTCTACAGCTTCAGCACCATACATTTTCTCAAATACACGGCGATATTGCTCAGGCTCACGATTTTCATCAAGGAATAATTCAATCGTGCTGATTAAGCAACGGTAGTAATTATTACGCTCTGGCGAGAACACGCTGGCGTTCATATTCGCTGTCCAGTTCGCCCAATCTAACGCTTGCTCTAAGTTGCCAAGTGCTAAGTGAAGCATTGATTTTAGTTCGCCGATACGCAGAGTTTGCATTGCTGAACCTTTTTCTGCCACAACACCGATAAATTCACGCACACGAGTTAAATCATCAATGCTTTGCTCGTCTAACTCATCAAGCAATTCTTGGTAGGTTTCAGCATCGTGGTGGAAATGTGGTAAATCTAATAAGATTTCACGCCAATCCATACCCATATTGTTGTTTGCGTAAATTAAATCGTCGCTTGGGTAAATGTTCGACATTCCCGGTGCTAAAATACGGCAAGCATACACGCCTAAATGCTCGTAATCCATAATGTAAACAGGCTGATTGTGCTTGTTGAAAATCGCAATCATATTATTGAATTCTTGCTCGGTTGTGCCAGAGAAATCCCAATGTACGAATGGATAATCCGCATCACGTTTGAAAAGATCCCAAGAAATTAGACCGCTTGAGTCGATGAAATGAGTTTCCATATTGGCGTGATCTGCCACATCTTCATTATTGAAAGACGGCGGAGCAAATACATCTAAATCTTTTAAGCTACGACCTTGCAGAAGCTCAGTTACCGTACGCTCAAATGCTACTTGGAAATTCGGGTGAGCCCCGAAAGAAGCGAAACAAGTACCGTTTTGTGGATTTAATAAAATCACACAAATAATAGGGAACTCTCCACCTAATGAGGCATCGTAGCAAAGAATCGGGAAGCCTTGTTGCTCTAATTTTTCGATAGACGACTTAATGGTTGGATAGCTATCAATCACCGATTGCGGAATTTCAGGCAAGCTGATTGCCTCAGTAATAATACGGTTTTTGACAAAACGCTCGAACACTTCGGATAAGCCCTGCACTCGAGCTTCGTTTTTTGTATTGCCTGCCGACATACCGTTTGAAACAAATAAGTTGCCGATAATACTTTGCGGAATGTAAACCGTTTCATTGTCAGATTGGCGAACGTAAGGTAGGGTAACAATCCCACGATCATAATTTCCTGATTGTAAATCAACCAATAACTCCGGTGTGATTTCACCATTTGGATCAAAATATTCCCATAAAAACTCGTCCATCATCTCCATTGGTGGAATGGCTTCATCATCAATCGGGAACCATTTCTCGGTTGGATAATGCACGAAATCACTATTTGCAATCTCTTGACCTAAATAAAAATCCGCCCAGAAATAGTTGGTGGATAAACGCTCAAAATATTCGCCCAACGCAGAGGCTAATGCCGCTTTTTTGCTTGCCCCTTTACCATTTGAGAAACATTGCGGACAATCCGCATCACGAATATGCACTGACCACACATTCGGCACAGGGTTTAACCAAGAGGCTTCTTCAATGTTAAAACCAAGAGTTTTTAATTTGTGTTTAAAGGTAGAAATACTGTCTTCAAGTACAGCATCTTTACCTGTGATAAAAGTTTGTTCAGTCATAATTTTTCTCTTGTTAAAAATTTGTGGTAGAAAATAGCAAAATTTGAGCAAAATTGCAAAAAAACTCATAAAAATAACCGCTTGTAGAACATTTAATTTTCCCAATCAAAATAAGAAATTGAGTGATCTAATTTTTTTCTTAAAAACAAAGTGATAAACTTATTCCAATTTAATTTTATAGTAAGAAGATAAACGATGAGCAGTACAGAATTATTAGTTAATGTAACCCCAAGTGAGACAAGGGTTGCATTGGTTGAAAACGGGTTGTTGAAAGAATTGCATATTGAGCGTGAGGCAAAGCGTGGCATTGTGGGGAATATTTACAAGGGGCGAGTAACCCGAGTGTTGCCCGGAATGCAGTCTGCTTTTGTGGATATTGGGTTAGAAAAAGCGGCTTTTTTGCACGCTTCCGATATTGTTTCTCATACCGAATGTGTTGATGAAAATGAGAAAAAACAATTTGTGGTAAAAGATATTGCCGAGTTGGTTCGTGAAGGGCAAGACATTGTGGTTCAAGTGGTTAAAGATCCGATTGGTACAAAAGGTGCAAGATTAACTACTGATATTACCTTGCCTTCTCGCTATTTGGTCTTTATGCCAGAAAATAGCCACGTGGGTGTTTCTCAACGTATTGAAAGTGAGGCGGAACGTGAGCGTTTAAAAGCATTGCTTGAGCCTTATTGCGATGAGTTAGGCGGCTTTATTGTCCGTACGGCTGCGGAAGAAGCAAGCGAAGAAAGCTTAAAGCAAGATGTAGATTTCTTAAAACGCTTATGGCGGAAAGTATTAGAACGGAAAACAAAATATCCTGCTAAATCAATGCTTTATGGAGAGCTTGCATTAGCTCAACGGGTATTGAGGGACTTTATCGGCACTCGCATTAATGCGGTCTGGATCGATTCAAAAATCACTTGCGAGCAAGTTAAAGAGTTTTTAACTGAGTTTATGCCTGAGCTGACAAACTCTGTGAGTTTATACACAGGGGCAAAAACCTTATTTGATGCTTATGGTGTGGAAGAAGCCATTCAAAAAGCCCTCGATAAGAGAGTAAACCTAAAATCGGGCGGGTATCTGATTATTGAACAAACAGAAGCGATGACAACCATTGACATCAACACAGGGGCATTTGTTGGACATCGAAATCTTGCTCACACCATTTTCAATACTAATATTGAAGCAACACAGGCAATTGCCCATCAGCTCCAGTTGCGTAATTTGGGCGGCATTATCATTATCGATTTTATTGATATGCAAGAGGAAGAGCATCGCAATTTAGTATTGCAGTCCTTACAAGAAGCATTAAAGGGAGATAGAGTAAAAACCAATGTAAATGGCTTTACTCAGCTTGGTTTGGTTGAAATGACTCGTAAACGTACACGGGAAAGCCTTGAGCGTATTCTATGCTGTGATTGCCCTGCTTGCCAAGGGCGTGGCGCAGTGAAAACAGTTGAAACAGTCTGTTATGAAATTATGCGTGAAATTGTGCGTGTTCATCACTTATTTAAAACGGAAAAAATGCACGTTTATGCATCTAAAGATGTGGCAGATTACTTAATTAATGAAGAAAGCCACGCATTATTGGCGGAACTTCAAGCCTTTATCGGGAAGAAAATTGAAATCAAAGTTGAGCCTTACTATCATCAAGATCAGTTTGATGTGGTGGTAATGTAATTAATAAGAGGATTGGGGTAGCCTCAATCCTCTTTTTGCAAAATTTATCGAAAATCTTACCGCTTGTTTTCTACCAAAACTGCCTAAAATAACGTATAATCGACCAGTTTTATTTATCCAAATTTTGAAATCTAAGGTAATTCAATGTCTGAAGTAGAAAATCAAGAATTAGATCTAAATGGGGAAATGTTAGCCCGCCGTGAGAAATTAACTAAAATTCGTGAGCAGGGTAACGCGTTTCCAAATACTTTCCGCCGCGATGCGTTAGCGAAAGATTTACACGTTCAATATGATGAAGTGGGAGGCGAAGCATTAAAAGAACAAAATATTCAAGTAAAAGTTGCTGGCCGTATTATGCTAAAACGTATAATGGGCAAAGCCTCTTTCTTTACCATTCAAGATGTTAGCGGTGCAATCCAGCTTTATGTGGCTCGTGATAACTTAGCTGAAAGTGTTTACGAAGAAAAGGTAAGCCTTTGGGACTTAGGCGATATTATCGGCGTTGAAGGTACGCTATTTAAAACTAAAACAGGTGAATTAACCGTTCGTTGTTCAGAAGTTCAGCTTTTAACCAAAGCGTTACGTCCATTACCGGATAAACATCACGGTTTAACCGATTTAGAAACTCGCTATCGTCAGCGTTACTTAGATTTAATTTCTAACGAAGAATCACGCCGTACCTTTATGATCCGCTCACAAGTGGTTTCAGGCATTCGCAAATTCTTCTTAGACAGAGATTTCATCGAAGTGGAAACACCAATGTTACAAGTAATCCCGGGCGGTGCAGCAGCAAAACCTTTCGTAACGCACCATAATGCCTTAGATGTGGATATGTATTTGCGTATCGCACCGGAACTTTATTTAAAACGCTTAGTGGTAGGCGGTTTTGAGCGTGTATTTGAATTAAACCGCAACTTCCGTAACGAAGGGGTTTCTGTTCGCCACAACCCGGAATTTACGATGATTGAATACTACCAAGCTTATGCGGATTACCACGATTTAATGGATAACACCGAAGAGTTGTTACGTCAATTAGCGTTAGATATTCTTGGTACAACAGATGTGCCTTATGGTGAATATGTGTTTGATTTTGGCAAACCGTTTGAGCGTATCACAATGCACGATGCAATCGTGAAATACGGCAACGGCATTAAACGTGAAGATCTAGATAACTTTGAGAAAACTGTTGAAATTGCAAAAGGTTTAGGCATTGAAATTCAAAAATCGTGGGGCTTAGGTTCTGTTGTGAATGCAATTTTTGAAGAAGTGGCAGAACATCAGTTAATTCAGCCGACGTTCTTAATGGCACACCCTGCAGAAATTTCGCCACTTGCTCGCCGTAATGATGAAAACCCTGAAGTAACAGATCGTTTCGAGTTATTTATTGGTGGACGCGAAATTGGTAACGGTTTCTCAGAACTAAATGATGCGGAAGACCAAGCAGAGCGTTTTGATGCTCAAGTGACGGCAAAAGATGCGGGCGATGATGAAGCAATGTTTAAAGATGAAGACTTTATCGTAGCACTAGAACACGGTTTACCACCAACAGCAGGCGAAGGCTTAGGTATTGACCGCTTAGCAATGATTTTTGCGAACGCTCCGTCAATCCGTGATGTGATTTTATTCCCTGCAATGCGTCAGAAATAATAAGTATAAAACGACAAAAAGCACACTTCGGTGTGCTTTTTTGCTATTACAAGCGGTCGTTCTTATTATAAAAAATGCAAATTACTTTTCCAGCCCTTTTCTAATCATTGGTTCAAAGAAATCATAATCGACTAAGAATGAATCGTGCCCGAAATCAGAGTGGAATTCGTGGAATTCTAAATTAACACCCGCTTGTTCTAATTTCTGTTTGCTTTTATAAACATCAACTTGTTTGAAAAGCTGATCACTGGTAACGGCGACAAACACATAATTCGCTTTAATGCGTTTTAGTGCAGCTTCTTCGTTTTCATAGCCAAGAGCAGGGTCATATAGATCTAAGGCTCTTAATAAGCGAAGGTAAGTATTCGCATCAAAACGCCCTAAAAATTTGGTGCCTTGATAGCTTAAATAAGATTCTACTTGAAAATGATCGCCCCAAATTTGCCCTTGTTGCTTGGTTTCTCGTCCAAAGGCTTTGGCTAATTGAATATCGGTGCGGTAGGTAAGCATTCCTAACATTCTGGCAATTTTTAAGCCATTATCGGGGGCAATGCCATCATAATAATCGCCACCGTTGAAGTGAGGGTCGTTAATAATTGCTTGACGCATAACGTGGTTAAACCCTATCGCTTCAGCACTAAGGGTTATTGATGAACAGAGGTTGATAATATTACGCACCTGATCAGGATAGCTAATTCCCCATTGTGTGGCTTGCATTCCACCAAAAGAGCCACCAATGACGGCGTGGAGAGCAGGGATTTCTAAGTAATCAATTAAGGCTTTTTGTACATTAACAATATCTTGAACGGTAATAATTGGAAATTGGCTGCCGTAAGGTCTATTGGTTTGTGGATTGATGGAGGTAGGACCGGTTGTACCTTTACAACCACCTAGAACGTTACTACAAATAAAGAAATATTTTTCGGTATCAAAGGCTAAGCCTTTGCCGATAAAATCCTGCCACCAGCCTTTCTCGGTGGCAGAATCGTAATAAGGTTCTGCATCGCCGGTTAAGGCGTGGCAAATTAACACCGCATTGCTTTTATCTGCATTTAATACGCCGTAAGTTTGATACGCCACTGTAATAGGGGAAAGTTCGCCACCGAATGAAAGGGATAAAGGCGTTTCCTCAAAAAGTGTGATATGCTGAGCCATAGAATCCTTATTTGCAAAAATTTATGCTTTTTTAACCGCTTGTAATAGTAATAATATGGTTAAATTAACGGTGTTACTGTTAATTGTCAAGAAATTTTAGCCGTCTAAACGTCTAGATTTTTAAACGGCTAAAAATTTTAAGTTTTCAGTGCAATAAATAGGGTTTAGGACTTAACAAATACGCTGAAATAGCATAAATTGATTGAACGATCAGACAATTTTACTTGTCTGTAATATACTCATTGCTCAAGTAATAAAAATAAAGTCAATTATAGGAAGTCGAAGCTTAAGAGGTTAGGTAATTGCCGTTTTTTCATCAAATCAAACAGTTTGGCATAAAAGTGCTTGTGAGCTTACATTTAATAGGCATTGCAACCTTATTAATTGTAGATTCAGTAACGAGCTATGCCGTACGGGATAAAGTCTACAGCGAGATTAAAGATCTGCCGCATAGGGATTATGCCGTAGTACTTGGTACGGCGAAATTTTATTCAAAAAACGTAATTAATGAATATTACAAATACCGCTTAGAAGCCGCAAAGCAATTAGTGAAAAGTGAAAAAGTAAATAAACTTTTAGTCAGTGGCGATAATAAAACCCCTTATTATAATGAGCCAAAAACAATGACTAATGATTTGCTAAAAATGGGGGTTCCTCAGCCACAAATTAAGCAAGATTATGCTGGGTACACTACATTCGATTCGATTGTAAGAGCAACTGAAGTATATAAATTACCACCGTTTATCATTGTGTCGCAGAAATTCCATTGTGAGAGAGCTTTATTTATTGCTAAATTTAAAAATATTGACGCAATTTGTTATGCAGCGAAATATCCTGAAGGGGCTTATCAAGTAAGATTAAGGGAGATTGTAGCAAGAACGGTAATGCTATTTAATTTATTAATTGGTAAAACCCCTGAAACGTTGGAAGACATTCCCTCTAAATAAAATAGCCAGTTTTTAATAACTGGCTATTTATTTTATAAAATAATGGTTTTGTTTTTATAAACAAAAACTTTATCGGAAAGAACGAGTTCTAATGCTTGGCTAAGAACCGTTTTTTCCACATCTCGTCCTGCTCGCATCATTGCTTCTGCCGTGTAGGTATGATCAACGTTGATCACATTTTGCATAATAATTGGACCTTCATCTAATTCATCATTTACAAAATGAGCGGTTGCACCAATAATTTTTACCCCACGCTCGTAAGCACGTTGATAGGGTTTCGCTCCAATAAATGCAGGTAAGAAAGAGTGGTGAATATTGACAACACGATTTGGATAATGAGCCACAAATTCTGGATTAAGCACACGCATATATTTTGCCAATACAATATAATCTGGAGCGTATTCGTCAATTTTAGCGGCTAATAGTTTATCGTGTTCAACTCGTGTTAAATTTTCGTGGCTAACTAAGTGGAACGGCACATCAAAGCGTTCAACTAACTCTCTTAATGTATCGTGATTACCAATTACCGCCGCAATTTCTACATCTAAACCACCGTAATAGTTTTTCATTAGTAAATCGCCTAAACAGTGAGCTTCTTTAGTTACTAAAATAACAACTCGCTTTCTCTGTTTTGGTAATAATTTATAAATAGAACCTTCAGGTAAAGTAAATTCAAGATCGGCTAGTAATGTTTTATCATTAAAAATACCATTTAACTCAGTACGCATAAAAAAACGTTTAGTTTCATTATCCACAAATTCAGAATTTTTAATAATATTTAATTGGTGTTTGTAACAAATATTGGTGATTTTAGCCACTAATCCTGTATCATCAGGGCATTCAGTTAATAATATTTTATGCTCAAGCATTTGATTTCCTGTTATAAAAAGAAGAGAACTCAATTAGAGTTCTCTCATATCTAATCTTTATTAAATAATAAATTAAATAGCAAAATCTTCTAATTTTTTGCCTTTATCAAGAGCTTCTTGCAATACTTTTGGTGTTCTGCCTTGACCTGTCCAAGTTTTTTCATTACCTTCTGCATCAACAAATTTATATTTAGCAGGGCGAGGAGCAACTGCTTTGCGTTCTTTAGGTGTTTTGCGACCTTTAATTACTTTATCTGCTAATAATTGAGCTAATTCATCAATAGAAAGCCCATCTTGTCTTAACATTTCAGCATATTTATTTAAACTTTCTAACTGTTTAGCTCTTTCTTGCTCTTCTTTTCTAATTTCCTCTTCTTTTTCAGCAATAATAGTATCTAACTTTTCAGCAAGTGACTTTAATTGTTCAAGTGCTAAATCTTTAGCAAATACTCTTAAGCTACGAATATTTAAAAGGCTTTTTAAATCTGACATTGTATTCTCCTATGTATTAGTAACGAGGTTAATTCTATTCTTATTTATCATATATTAAAAGATATTTAAGGTAAATAAATATAAATAAAAAGAGGGCTTTATATCTTAGGATATTCGTGGTATCTTTACACCGTCCTACAAAATGTAGAGGTGCAAATTCAATAAGTATTTTTTCGGAGTGGAAAACGATGAAGAAAAAGGAAAGGTGGACTTGCCGAAATCAATTAAGCGTCATCTTAATTGGTTGGGGTCGTTCTCGAAAGAAACGACACTGTCGTAGTAAATGCTACGGAGTGCTACTGTTAGGGTGGGTTTTTGTTTTTTTCATATTTCCTTCCTTTTATTTATTTCTATAAATATCTCAGTACATCTCTTGTTTGGCTATTATTCTTATATACAAATTATACAAAGTCATTTTAGAGGTTTTATGAATCTAGTTGATTATTCCACATCGTTCTGGTCGGTGTTACCAGCGTTGATTGCATTAATTTTGGCAATTGTTACACGTAAAGTGATCATTTCATTAAGCATCGGGATTATTTTTGGTGCATTTATGCTAACCAATAGCAATTTCCTTGATGCTCTTACTTATATTAAAAATAGCGTTGTTTCGTTAGTCTATAAAGGCGGTGAAGAAGGTTTAAATTCTAACAACATTAATATTATTTTATTCTTAATTTTATTAGGTGTATTAACTTCTTTATTAAGCATTTCAGGCAGTAACCAAGCTTTTGCAAATTGGGCGCAAAAAAGAATAAAGGGCAAACGTGGTGCTAAATTAATGGCAGCAGGTTTAGTTTTCTTTACTTTCATTGATGACTATTTCCACAGTTTAGCGGTAGGGGCTATAGCTCGTCCGGTAACGGATAAATTCCGTATTTCTCGTGCAAAATTAGCCTATATTCTTGACTCAACTGCAGCACCAATGTGTGTATTAATGCCGATTTCAAGCTGGGGTGCTTATATTATTACTTTAATTGCTGGCTTATTAGCAACGCACTCAATCACAGGCTATTCACCACTTGGTGCATTTATGACAATGAGTGCGATGAACTTCTATGCAATTTTTGCAATGATTATGGTGTTCTTTGTAGCATATTTCTCATTTGATATTGGCTCAATGGCTCGTTTTGAACGCCAAGCCGAACTTTTAGCAGAAACAGAGGAAGAAGCTATTGAAGTTAAAGGTCGTATGCGTAATTTAGTATTCCCGATTATTACCTTAATTGTGGTTACAGTTGCAATGATGATCAAAACGGGGGCTGATGCGTTAGCCGAAGCAGGTTCGCCATTCTCTATTTTAGGTGCTTTTGAAAATACCACCGTAGGCATTTCATTAGTAGTAGGCGGTTTAGCATCAGTTATTGTTGCCACTATTTGTATTATGGCAAGCGGTTATATTTCACTAAAAAATTACGTTCGTGCTTATGGTTTAGGTGTAAAAATGATGTCTGGTGCAATTACTATCTTATTCTTTGCGTGGACAATCAACGGTGTAGTAAGCGATATGCAAACGGGTAAATATCTATCTAGTTTAGTTGGCGAGCATATCGCCGCAGGTTTCTTACCGGCGATTTTATTCGTATTAGCCGCATTTATGGCATTCTCAACAGGTACAAGCTGGGGAACATTTGGTATTATGTTACCAATTGGTGCGGCAATGGCGGTTCATACTGATCCTGCATTAATCATTCCGTGCTTATCGGCAGTAATGGCTGGAGCAGTATGCGGAGACCACTGCTCGCCAGTATCAGATACCACTATATTGTCTTCAACAGGAGCGCAATGTAACCATATGGATCACGTTATTTCTCAGTTGCCTTATGCGTTATTGGTTGCTGCTGCTTCTATTGTTGGCTACTTAGTCGTAGGTTTCACGCAATCTGCTTTATTCGGATTTGTGGCAACAGCAGCAGTGATGGCAGTTTTAATTTTAATATTTAAAGCAAAAAAGCAGAAAAATAAAGATTAATTTCTAAAAATGTGAAGGCAATCACAGAATTAAATTTCTTTATGGTATAGAATGCAACTCAAGATATGGATATCGAATGTTGTGTTATATAAATCTTAAAATAAGATCCTCCTATGTATTTAGCGTACCTTTATGGTACGCTTTTTTCGTTTATAGGTTATATTATTTCTTGCAATTTAATTTTTTTGTACTACTATAATAGTACATTTTATTTTTAAGGGGAAAAAGATGAAAACAGCATTAGTAACAGGTGCAACTGCTGGTTTTGGTTTAGCAATTTGTAAATTACTTCTTCAATCAGGCTATAAAGTGATTGGCACAGGCAGACGAGCCGAGCGTTTAAAGGAGCTACATTTGCAATTTGGCGATAATTTTCTACCGCTTGCATTTGATATTCAAGACTCATCGGAAGTTGAAAAAGCCTTAAACAGCCGCCCTCAAGGTTGGCGAAAGATTGATTTATTGGTTAATAATGCAGGTTTAGCACTAGGCTTAGAGCCTGCTCATAAAGCAAATTTAGATGATTGGTATCAAATGATCGATACTAATATTAAAGGTTTAGTCACAATGACCCGTTTAGTTCTTCCTGAAATGGTGGAACAAAATTCTGGTCATATTATTAATATCGGCTCGATTGCAGGAACTTACCCTTACCCAGGCGGTAATGTGTATGGTGGCACGAAAGCCTTTGTAAAACAGTTTAGCTTAAATTTGCGAGCCGATTTGGCGGGTACAAAAGTGCGAGTGTCTAACGTTGAGCCAGGCCTATGTGGAGGAACAGAATTTTCCAACGTTCGCTTTAAAGGCGATGATGAGAAAGCCGCAAAAATTTATGAAAATGTCGAATTTGTTCGCCCTGAAGATGTGGCTAATATTGTGCTTTGGCTAAATCAACAGCCGGAACACGTTAATATTAACCGAGTTGAAGTAATGCCGGTGGCTCAAACATCATCAGCCTTGAATGTAGCTAGAAATTTATAATTTAATACCCCTCTCCAATGGGAGAGGGGTAGATAATAGAAAAGGAAATATTATGTCAGACACACTTCTTGATCCTTATTTTGGCGAATTTGGTGGTATGTATGTACCCGAAATTTTAGTGCCTGTACTCAAAGAATTAGAGCAGGCTTTTGTTGATGCTCAACAAGATCCAACATTCCAAGCAGAATTTGCCGATTTATTAAAAAACTACGCAGGGCGACCAACAGCATTGACCCTTTGCCGTAACTTGACTAAAGGCACGAATACCAAACTTTATTTAAAACGTGAAGATTTATTACACGGTGGAGCCCATAAAACCAACCAAGTGCTAGGGCAAATTTTACTGGCAAAACGTATGGGCAAAACCCGTATCATCGCTGAAACAGGAGCAGGGCAGCACGGTGTGGCAACTGCTCTTGCCTGTGCAATGCTGGGTATGCCTTGTGTGGTCTATATGGGGGCGAAAGATGTGGAACGTCAATCGCCAAATGTATTCCGTATGCATTTGATGGGAGCAGAGGTGATACCTGTTCAGAAAGGCTCTTGCTCATTAAAAGATGCCTGCTGTGAGGCAATGCGTGATTGGGCAGCGAACTATGAGACTACCCATTATTTAATTGGTACGGCAGCAGGCCCTCACCCAATTCCGACAATAGTACGTGAATTCCAAAAAATGATTGGCGAAGAAACCAAACGCCAAATTCTAGCAAAAGAAGACCGCTTGCCAGATGCAGTGATTGCGGCTGTGGGTGGTGGTTCTAATGCGATTGGTATGTTTGCAGACTTTATTGAAGAAAAATCAGTGAAATTAATTGGTGTAGAGCCGGCAGGTAAAGGCATTGAAACAGGCGAACACGGTGCACCGCTTAAGCACGGTACAACGGGTATTTATTTTGGTATGAAATCGCCTATTATGCAAGATAAAGACGGACAAATTGAAGAATCTTATTCTATTTCCGCAGGCTTGGATTTCCCATCGGTTGGGCCTCAGCACGCTTATTTAAATGCAACAGGGCGAGCAGAATATGTTTCTATTACTGACCAAGAAGCGTTAGAGGCTTTCCAAGCTCTTGCTAAAAATGAAGGGATTATTCCTGCATTAGAATCTTCACACGCATTGGCTTATGCCTTGAAATTGATTAAGCAAAATCCTGAAAAAGAGCAGTTGTTAGTAGTAAATTTATCAGGGCGTGGCGATAAAGACATTTTCACGGTCGATAAAATTTTAAATGGAGGAGAGTAAAATGAGCCGTTTTGATGCTTTATTTAACAACTTAAAGGCAAAAAACGAAGGAGCTTTCGTTCCATTTGTAACCTTATGCGACCCTGACTTCGACCGTAGTTTTGAAATCATCGAAACGATGATTGCCAATGGAGCAGATGCGTTAGAATTAGGCTTCCCATTTTCAGATCCATTATTAGACGGGCCAGTTATTCAAGCCGCAAACAAGCGTGCATTAGACGCAGGTTATAGCACAGATGCTTGCTTTGAGTTAATCGCAAAAATTCGAGCGAAATATCCTGACATTCCAATCGGTTTATTGCTTTGTGCGAACTTAATTTTTGTGCCAAGTGCAGATAGATTCTTCCAACGCTGCCAACAAACAGGCGTTGATGCCGTATTAATTGCGGATTTACCTATTTTAGCGGCAGAAGAATTCGTCCCAACGGCTAAAAAATATGGTATTCAGCCTGTCTTTATTTGTCCGCCAAATGCAGATGAAAATACGATTGAACGTATTGCACAATTAACCGAAGGTTACACTTATTTAGTTTCTCGTGCAGGTGTAACCAGTGCCGAAAACCAAGCTCACGCAAGTAATTTAGATAATTTAGTGGAAAGTTTAAAGCAAGCCGGAGCTGCCCCAATCTTACAAGGCTTTGGTATTGCTAAATCGGAACAAGTAAAAGATGCTTTGCGACTTGGTGCTGACGGTGCAATTTCAGGCTCTGCGATTGTGAAAATTATTGAACGTAATTTAGACAATCAAGCCAATTTGCTTAAAGAGTTGGCGGAGTTTGTGAAATCAATGAAAGAAGCAAGCAGAAGATAATAACAAGCGGCCATCTTTTTAAATAATTTTGCAATTATGATATTTATTGGGCGGATAATTTATCCGCCTTAATATTTCTTAGAAATCTGAAATCTATTTTTAAGTTGAATAAATTATAAAAAATGATAATCTAACGGCGTAACTATTTTTTAACATTTAAAAGGAACATTATGAAATTAAGTAAAATTGCTCTTTCAGTAGTCGCGGTACTTGGTGTAGCTGTAGTTGGCGGTAGCTGGTACACAGGTAAACAAGTTGAAGAGAAATATCAAGAATTAGTCGCTACAGCAAATAATCAACTTAAACAAGTAAGTAATGAATTCGGTGCAAATATTGAGCTTAAAGATGTGCAGATTGATCGCCATTTCTTTAGCTCTGATGCGAAATATCGTTTAGAAGTGGATTTTGGTGATGGAGAAAAATTAGACTTTATCGGTAATGATAAACTTCATCACGGGCCGTTACCGCTTAATCGCTTAGCGAAACTTAATCTTGCACCTGTAATGATGAGTGCAGAAAGCAAACTCCAAGCCCCTGAACCATTTAAAAAATTAATGGGAGAACATATTGGTTCTGGTGTGGCTAATATCAGCTATTCGGGCGATGTGAAAGGGTATTTTGATGTTTCTCCAATTAAATATAGTGATGAAACAGGTGTTCTTGAAACAACACCAATTAAGATGCAATATAGCTATGATCAGAAAGCGAAAGGAATTGATAGCAGCGTTGAGTTAGATAATGTCAAAGTAACAGCAGAAGAACTTGATTTGCAACTTCAAGGTGTTTCTTATGAAATGCAAACCGAGAACAATGAAAGCTATCCACATTTAACCTTAGGAAAAGGCAGTGGTAAAGTTAAAGCTATTGAATTTAAGTCTAAAGAGGGCGAGTTATCGCAAATAAAAGATATTGTGGTTAAAGGCGATAGCTTATTAAAAGGTGATCGTGTAGTGTCTACGGGCGATTTAGAGGCAGCATCTTTTAACATTGAAGGTGTTGAAATGGGTAAATTAAAAATGGATATGGCATATGATTTCGATGCCAAATTAACCAATGATATTACCCCACTATTATCTAGACCTGAAGGATTTGAAGATCCGCAAACAACAGAACTTTTAATGCAGTTGCTGGCAAAATCGGTGAAGTTCCATCTTAATAATTTCTCGTTTGAAAATGGCAAAGGTAAAGTTGATTTAGCACTATTATTGAATATCGCTCAAATTGATCCGCAAAATATAGTCAATACGCAAGAGGTATTAAAAGCACTTTCAACGAGTAAATTTACTTCAAATATAAACCGTCAATATGCAGAAGATATTATTCGCCAAATCTCGATGGTAAAAGAGAAATTAAGCGAAGAAGAGGCGAAAGCGGTTGCCAAACAACAAGTTGATGCTGTCTTTTCAAACGCAGAAGCTGAAAATGGTTTGAGAAAAGTAGATGAAAACAATGTGAAGATTGAATTATCAGTTGAGAATGAAAAATTAATCTTAAATGGTCGTGAATTAACTGAAGATGAAATCCAAATGGCGTTATTTGTGATTATGATGGGAATGGGTTCTCTCGGGCAATAATACTCAATAAAATAATAAGCGTATTTTAGCTATGACTGAAATACGCTTTTTTTATCCCTTTCTTTCACTATTCTTGTATAATAACGCCAATATTTATTTGATTTTCAAGAGATTTTTTATGGCAACTATCGCAAAAAATCCACTGGTGCTAGTGGACGGTTCTTCTTATTTATATCGAGCATTTCACGCATTCCCGCCGCTGACTAATCGCAATGGTGAGCCAACAGGGGCGATGTATGGCGTGTTGAATATGTTAAAAAGCCTGATTTCACAAGTAAACCCAAGCCATATTGCGGTAGTGTTTGATGCAAAGGGCAAAACCTTCCGAGATGAATTGTTTGAGCAATATAAATCGCACCGCCCACCAATGCCCGATGAGCTCAGAGCTCAAATTCAGCCGTTACACGCTATCATCAAAGCCTTAGGCATTCCGCTGATTTCGATTGAGGGGGTGGAAGCAGACGATGTGATCGGCACATTAGCGGTACAAGCAGCCAAAGATGGAAAAGACGTGTTAATCAGCACGGGCGATAAAGATATGGCACAACTGGTGAACGATCACATTATGTTGATTAACACGATGAATAATACCTTGCTTGACCGTGAAGGCGTGATCGAAAAATACGGCATTCCGCCTGAGTTGATCATCGATTTCTTAGCCTTAATGGGGGATTCTGCCGATAATATCCCGGGTGTAAAAGGCGTAGGCGGAAAAACAGCATTAGCGTTATTACAAGGGATTGGTTCGCTCAAACAGATTTATGAAAATTTAGATCAAATTGCGACACTTTCGTTTCGTGGTGCAAAAAATTTTGCGCCGAAGTTAGAGGCAGAAAAAGAAAATGCGGATTTATCTTATCTGTTAGCCACCATCAAAACCGATGTGGAATTAGAGCTTACTCACGATCAGCTTTTAACACAGCCACAAAATCGTGCGGAGCTTGCCACATTATTTGAACATTACGAATTTAAGCGTTGGTTAAATGAAGTCAATCATAATGCAAATCCGCTTACTCAAACGCCAGCGGAGAAAGTGCCGAATAACTACCAAGCAACACAAGCGGTTAAAAATGAGGAAAATTTTGCAGAACCTATCGCTATTGACCGTAGCAAATATGAAACGGTGGATACAGGAGCAAAATTAGCTGCTTGGATTGAAAAACTCACATCAGCAAATATTATTGCGGTGGATACTGAAACCGATAGTTTAGACTCTATGTCTGCCAATTTAGTAGGCATTTCCTTTGCTGTTGAAAATGGCGAGGCTTGCTATATTCCGCTTGGTCATAAACAAAAAGTACAGCCACAACAAGCTGATATGTTTGGTGAGAGTGAAGATTCAACGAGTGAAATAGGCGATGAATTAGTAAAAAATCAGTTAAATTTGACCGCTTGTTTAGCTCAACTTAAGCCGATTTTGGAGAATGGTTCGATCAAAAAAATCGGGCAGAACATCAAATATGATTTAACCATTTTTGCTAACTACGGCATTGAATTACAAGGCGTTGAATTTGATACGATGATCGAATCTTACACGCTTAACAGCACAGGTCGTCATAATATGGACGATTTGGCTTACCGCTATTTAGGGCATAAAACCATTCCGTTTGAAGAATTAGCGGGCAAAGGCAAAAATCAACTGACCTTTGATAAAATTGAGATCAGCAAAGCTGCGGAATATGCCGCAGAAGATGCTGATGTAACGATGAAACTACACCAAATGCTATGGCAAAAATTAGCACAAGAGCCTGAATTGGTAAAATTGTTTAATGAAATTGAAATGCCGTTAGTTAGCGTGCTTTCTCGTATTGAACGCAATGGTGTTTTGATTGACCCGAAAAAATTATTAACGCAATCGGCAGAAATTGAAAAACGCTTAAGTGAAGTCGAGCAGCTGGTCCACACAGAAGCAGGACAAGTGTTTAACCTTGCTTCAACCAAACAGCTACAAGAAATCTTGTTTGATAAATTAGGCTTGCCTGTGTTGAAGAAAACGCCAAAAGGTGCGCCATCAACCAATGAAGAAGTGTTAGATGAACTGGCTCAACAAGGTCATCTTGTGCCGAAATTGTTAATGGAACATCGTGGCTTAAGTAAGCTGAAATCAACTTACACGGACAAACTGCCACAGCTTATTAACAAAAAAACAGGGCGAGTGCATACTTCATACAACCAAGCGGTAACGGCAACGGGGCGACTTTCTTCAAGCGATCCAAACTTACAGAATATTCCGATCCGAAATGAAGAAGGCAGACGTATTCGCCAAGCATTTGTGGCACGAGAAGGCTATAAAATTGTAGCTGCGGATTATTCCCAAATTGAGCTACGCATTATGGCTCACTTAGCGAATGATGAAGGAATGATCACCGCATTTGCAGAGGGCAAAGATATTCACCGAGCAACAGCGGCAGAAATTTTCGGTGTAGCATTAGATGAAGTAACGAGCGATCAACGCCGCAGTGCCAAAGCGATCAACTTCGGGCTGATTTATGGAATGTCTTCATTCGGGCTTTCAAACCAACTGGGTATTGGGCGAGCTGAAGCTCAAAAATATATGGATCTCTATTTCCAACGCTATCCTGCAGTACAGCTGTTTATGACGGATATTCGTGAAGTTGCGGCTGAAAAAGGTTATGTGGAAACCTTGTTTGGTCGCCGTTTATATCTGCCAGATATTAAATCAAGCAATGCGATTTTGCGTAAAGCCGCAGAACGTGTAGCAATCAATGCCCCAATGCAAGGCACAGCAGCAGATATTATCAAGGTAGCGATGATCGGCATTGATAAGGCGATTTGTGGTAATGATGAAATCAAGATGATTATGCAAGTACACGATGAATTAGTGTTTGAAGTAAAAGCCGATAAACTAGAGCAATATAGCCAATTCATTAAAGCTGAAATGGAAAAAGCGATTTCGCTTAAAGTGCCACTAATTGCAGAAGTGGGCATTGGCGATAACTGGGACGAGGCGCATTAGTGTATAGAGTTTAGCAAAGTTCTAAATAATAATTGTGTGTAGGGACGGGTCTTGTATATCTCAAATGAGTTAAACTAAGCAACACAACCCGTTATCGGCATCTCGTCTCGTCCCTTGAAAGCACTTCGTTGTGTAGCTTAGAGAGCCGATAACTTTCATCACAAAAACCGAACAG